>DATJHZ010000078.1:0-3773 GCA_035493595.1 Cyclobacteriaceae bacterium
TGGTAATACTTTAGTGATAAAGATTACAATTAAGATAAAAATAAGTATACCCAAAAATAACTTAGCTCGTCTATTATACCATCGAATGTTGAGACTCATTTCCGTAGTAATTATGGGTTAATGTCTTCTACTCTATGAAAAAAGATTTCCATTTAATGCCCAAACGAAACAGGGACGTAAATCAGGATACTTTTTAAAAGAAAAGAAAATTGCATTTGTATAAACTGAATCTGCGTACTTCTGAAATTCTCTATTGATTACTTTACTCATATCACCATCAAAATACTCCATCACTGATGGATCTGAGTAGCTTATATTAAGATTGAATTCTTCCTTTATTATTTCTATAATAGGTGCAGTCAAAATATTACTTAGTTCGATTACAAAATCGAAACTATCATCTGTATGTACTATATTATTTCCGACTATTGTAGATAAGGCGTTTATATCCTTATTTGATAAAATCAAATGACTTTTTCCCAGGGAGCCACCTTCTATTGCAGATATTTTATTTGTAATTAAAATATTTGAACTATTTCCATTTAAAACATCTAGCTTCTTTGTCTTCTGTGAATCTATCTCATGTAATCCGTAATGAAAGTTGTTATAATAGATTTCCTCTCCGGTAACGTCCATGAATAATTTAGTGGCTTTGTAGTAGCCAAACTCAAAGGCATCATTAAAACGACCTGCTATTACACTTCTACGTCTAAAAATCATGACTCAACAGAGCTTAAGTAAAGCACTCTTTAACAAAGGGTGGCCAGGGCTTTAATCCCTGCGAGCCTCACCAAAGCAATTAATTTTTTCGAAAGTTAAGTTTCGTAACAGCCCGGATAACTATGTAATTCTACTGACGTCTATGTCTTTTTATACTGATGCGGTGCCAATCTTTATATAGTATACTTGTAACTTATTTTCAATAAATACATCTGATCCTATGCAAGAATTCAGCTTACGGGGAATCTGTGCAGATTTAGTATTTTATTTTAACCAGTTTAACTCAACAAGAATAATCATTGACGTTAAGCTTAATGACATATATTTGGGTAGTCCTGATACTCTAATTGATGTCATTAAGAATATTTTTAGTTTTTCAACAAAATACTATGGCCTGGATGCAGTGGCTATTGAAATAACTGAGAAGGTTAAATCAGGAAACTTTACAACGATTAACATTGAGTTTTCGAATCAGCAACCCAAGGAAAAATCTCCAGGTATCCTAACCAAGAAGAAGGAGGTCAAGATTAATTTTTCATTCGAACTGCATAGTTCAAATGCACAAATAAAAGAAAAGCTTCCTTTTGAGTCGAAGAAAATTCTATTGGTGGATGATAGTAAAATCAGTGTTATGATATTCTCTTGCCTTTTGGAGGAATGGGGATGTAAAACAACTATCACTGAAAATGGAGAAAAAGCTATAGATCTTGCACATGCCAGTGTATATGATCTGATTTTAATGGATAATCACATGCCCATTCTAAATGGAAATGCCGCTACTTCTAAAATAAGAGAATTTAATAAGAACACTCCGATTATCAGCCTTTCATTTTCTGATACTCATTCAGAGTATAGTGAAGCTTTATTGGCTGGCGCAAATGATTTTCTTCACAAGCCAATCAATAGTACAAGTCTTTTCAAGGTGCTTTCAAAATATCTATAGTAAGCAGTAGAACTAATTTCGTTAGTCTATCTCAATTGAAACTCTATTTGATTTATTGACAGTCATCCTGATAATACTGACATTCAGGTAAGACAAATTTGCTCCTATCGCTTTAATATTTTGTTCAATGAAGGAAATGATTCACCTTCAGAAAAAAATGTCGTGTTTAAACTACCCTATAGTACACGTCACAATGAAGGTGAATCAAGCTTATAAATGCTGTTATTTCTAATTATCAAGAATTTCAATCTCTACTCTTACGTTCTCTTGTGCACGGACTCCAAGTTCATTCTGTACTGGACGTTTCCCGCCCCATGCTTTTATTTGCATTCGCTTAGGGTCTATTCCTCCTTTAACGATCAGATAGTTTCTGATTGTATTTGCGCGTGCTTCCGATAATTTCTTCGCCGATCCAAATTCTTCAATTGTTCCATTCAAAGAGAAAAAGTTACTAGTCTTGCTCTTCGATAAAACAATCTTTCCGTAGGTGTCTCCATTTGTATGACCATGAATTTTAATTACATATTTCTCATTTTCATTTAATAGCGACATTAAACTATTTATTTCAAACAGTGATTCGGGGCGCATAATGGAAGCGTCTTTATAAAAATAGACATTATACATTACTGCAATATCGCCTTTCTCTAATCGATGAAGTTCAAACGGAACTATAACAGCTCCTTGTTCATTTACAGTTATGCCATTTCCTCTGGGATTAAGGTAATTCAAAGGGTACTGCGTTCTGCGAAAACCAAAAACGTTACAAACTGCTAATATGCTATCACTTTTACTTAAAGGAGGCAAAACTTTAACGACCGAATTTCCCTTATAGGATGCTATTTTACGAGAACGATCGACATCAATAACATCCACACTTCCATCTACAAAAGAACTATCCTCGGATTTGTAAATCTGAAAAAAGTAATTCTTTCCATCAAATCTCTCATCAGTATTTTCTTTTGTAATGGGAGTTGGGGTTATATCGCTGCTAGCAGTAAGCACTTCGGCAGGCTTTTGCATTGCTGAGTCTTCATCTGGAATTTTTGAAATGAATTGTTCTGTTTCTGGATTGATATCATTTCCTACAGGTTGTATTTTATTGTGCAACTGACGATTCTCGTAATCAATACTGCCATAATAAACCCACGTATCAACAAACTCTGAGTTATTCCGCAGTCTCATTGCTTCATTAATAGCTAGCGTTCTGTCTGCCGTATTGAATACGTACACATAATGAAGATTACGATTTGCGTTAAACGCGAAATTAGCATTCAAATTAAAATCGGCTCGGGCATGATCTGTAAAGGAAACGGCATTCTTGAGTACTGAGAATGCACCAATTATTACAAAATAATCATCTTCAAAAACATCGCCTTGCCCGTAACAAGGCATAACGTATAACGAATTAAGAATTAAAATTATAACAACGAAACGTCCAACTAACTTCATACACATCTTCTACTACTTCATTTTTCTACCATCACAATCTCACGGAACGCGATACATTTACTTTGCTGAATACATCCTTTACATTGTTAGCTTAAGGTGAAACAGTTCGATAAATTGTGTGAATGGCGATGGTGTAATCTTCTGATATAAGAATTCGAAATGGCTTTCATCAACAAATTCTAGCAACGTCAGATAACAGCAACCTATTAACCTTACCTTATTTTTTGACGAAATTAAAACGAATAAAATCCTACTCACCTCGGTATTTTTACCGAAGGGCTTTTAGATTATTTACGGATGTAAGATGTTTGCATGTAATGAGAAGTGATAGAGTCGGTGATTGAGAAATGAAGAATGAGCATTTAAGGTTCAATGCTTATGAAGCTATTTAGTAGTTTCTTTGTTGTTTACTCGCTGAGCTTCTTTGCATAAAGCTAGATTACTCATTATTAGATCGAGCCCTTCCTTATCATTTACCATTTTGTTTTTATGAAGTGATAAGGCTTTTTCATTGAATTCTAATGATTTCTTGAAGTCTCCTTTTATAGTATAGCAGGTGGCTATCCCTAGATAGCAAGCAATTGTTTGCTTTACATTTTCTGATTTTTCGAATCCATTTGCAGCATTGGCAAAGGATGAAATGGACTTATCGATTAGTCCC
>DATJHZ010000079.1:0-3762 GCA_035493595.1 Cyclobacteriaceae bacterium
ACTTCATGAAGCTCTACAACCAAATCAGAAATGAGAAGATTCTGAAACACATTAAAGAAAACATCACTATTCAGGAAAACAAAGTGAGTGTTGAAGAGTTTAAGAAAATTGTAGAGGAGCATAAGCACTAAGTAGTCCACAGTCGATGGTCGACAAACCACAGTTGATTTTGAGATATTTGAAAATGGTTTTGGTCTTTGGGACTGAGACCATTTTTTTTTGATCTCAGTTATTGTCGTTTCGTTATAGCACGGAGTTAGAGAGAATGCAAGAGTTTCACGGAGCGGACTTTTCAGACTTCCGGACTTTACCCGACTCCCAACAATAATAAATACTTTCAAACGTCTATACGGTTGGATTTTAGAGAAAGGATAGCTAAGATTGTTCAACAACAAAGCAGAACTTTTGCTTGTCGCCAAACTTAATTTTCCTCGTAATCGTTAAAAGTAAATCACAATAAAAAGTATGAACAACAACAACGAATTCAGAAAGTACGCTGTCCATCACATGGGCATGAGTGGCAATACCATTGATAGTTATGCCCAGAAAATTGAAAATATGACGCAGTATGTTATCGAGGAACGCCCAGGTAACTTCCGCGCAATTGATGTATTCACACGATTAATTTCAGATCGCATTATCTTTTTAGGTATGGGTATCGATGATCAGATCGCGAACCTTATTACGGCTCAGTTGCTTTTCCTCGAATCATCTGATCCTAAGAAGGATATCATTATGTATGTAAACAGTCCAGGTGGTTCAGTTTATGCCGGTCTGGGCATTTATGATACCATGCAATATGTAAATCCTGATGTGGCTACCATCTGTACAGGTTTGGCTGCTTCTATGGGTGCCGTATTGTTAACTGCAGGTGCGGCTAAAAAACGTTCTGCCCTACCCCATGCACGGGTTATGATTCACCAACCTATGAGTGGAATGCAGGGACAGGCCTCTGATATGGAGATTTCTTTGCGCCAGACGTTAGAGGTTAAAAAGGACCTTTATGACATCCTTTCGAAGCATAGCGGACAGGCTTATGATAAAATTGAGAAGGATTCTGATCGTGATTACTGGATGAGAGCCGGTGAAGCGAAGGAATATGGCTTAATTGACGAGGTTCTGGTTCGTAAGAAATAGTCTTAAATTGTTAAGGATGTGCCCATTAGGCTACAAAAAACTAAGGATTTATTGGTACTTTTGTAGTTGAATGGGCACGCCTCATTAAAATAAATCACGACGATCATGGCTGAAGTAACTTGTTCTTTCTGCGGAAGAAATAAAAAAGATGTGGACCTGATGATATCGGGTATACATGCTCATATCTGCGACAAATGCGTTACGCAAGCCAGTCAGATTTTATTAGAAGAAAAGAAAAACAAAACTGAAACCGGTTTCACACCGAATTTCAAGTTGATAAAGCCGCTTGAGATCAAGAAGTTTCTTGATGAATATGTAATCGGGCAAGATCAGGCTAAGAAAATCATGTCGGTTGCCGTGTACAATCACTACAAGCGATTGATGCAGCGCAAACTTGATTCTGATGTTACAATTGAAAAGTCTAACATCATTATGGTTGGAGAAACGGGAACAGGCAAAACTTATCTGGCCCGCACATTAGCCAAACTTTTACAAGTACCCTTCTGTATTGCCGATGCTACTGTGTTAACAGAAGCTGGTTATGTAGGTGAAGACGTTGAAAGTATTTTAACTCGTCTTCTCCAGGCTGCTGATTATAATGTTGAAGCAGCAGAACGTGGTATTGTTTACATCGATGAGATTGATAAAATAGCTCGTAAGTCTGACAATCCTTCTATAACTCGCGATGTGAGTGGTGAAGGTGTACAGCAGGCATTACTTAAATTACTAGAAGGCACTTCTGTTAACGTTCCACCACAAGGTGGCCGTAAACATCCAGATCAGAAGATGATCACGGTGAATACAGAAAACATATTGTTCATCTGCGGTGGTGCTTTTGAGGGAATATCAAGATTTATTGGAAACCGCTTGAACACAAGACCACTCGGTTTTGCATCAAGCGCTGATACACATAATGGTGAGTTGGATAAAGACAATCTATTACAATTCATTACTGCACAAGATCTGAAGAGCTTTGGGTTGATACCTGAACTCATTGGTCGTTTGCCTGTGGTTTCATTCCTGAATCCATTAGACAAAGAAGCCTTACAACAAATTCTTACTACACCAAAGAATGCTTTGGTAAAACAATACAAGAAATTGTTTGAAATGGAAGAGATTGAGCTTGAGTTTAAAGATGGCGCAATTGATTTCATTGTAGAGAAGGCCATGGAATTTAAACTTGGTGCACGTGGATTGCGTAGCATCTGCGAAGCAATCATTAATGATGCTATGTTTGAATTGCCTTCCGACAAGACTTCAGACAAGCTTGTGATTAATCGCGCTTACGCGGAAGAGAAATTCAGCAAGTCGCAATACAGCAAGTTGAGAGTAGCATAGATTAAGGTACGAAGTACGAATTTTGAGGTACGTCACCAGGAACTCCTAATCTGATGATGGATTTAATTCATCTATCATCAATTTCTGGGAAGAGCTCTTCCAATTCTAAACTTTAAATTCGACTGCGGGGATACCTTTGTAACCGCAGTGATCAATTACGAAGAGGGAACCTGCCAGTGGCTGTTGTTTTAATTCTTCATCTGTCAAGTCAACTTTTGCGGTGGTGATGTACAGGCTATCAAGATCTTTGCCGCCAAAGGTACAGGAAGTAACTTTTGCAACAGGCATTTTAATGGTGTGTAACTTCTCTCCTGTGTTGGGATTCCATCGTGTTACTTGCCAACCGTTCCAATGGGCAATCCAAAGCATGCCTTCGTTATCAATGGTCATTCCGTCCGGAAATCCATCTTGCTCATTAATTCGGATGATCACTCTTCTGTTACTTATCTCGCTAGTTTGTTTATCGTAATCATAAGCTACAACCTCATGCATGGGTGTATCGATGTAGTAAAATGTTTTATGATCTGGACTCCATGACATGCCGTTTGAGATTGTTACGCCGCTAATCTTTTTTGAACATTTCAAATCTCTGTCCAACATATAAAGACTCCCTGCTCCTTTATCTTCGGATAGTGACATCGTTCCGGCCCAGAATCTTTCTGCAGGATCACACTTGCCATCATTGAAACGATTATTTGGCAATGCGTCTTCCGGATCTGTGATCATTTTTATTTCACCACTCGATCTGTCAATAAAAGCAAATCCATTTTGTAAGGCAGCAATAAAATTTCCATTATCACAGATAGCCACTGAACCTATCTTTTGATATACAGAGATTATGTTGTGAGTTTTATGTTGGCGAGAATATTCATGAATCTTCCCATTAAGAATATCTACCCAGCAAATTACCTGGCGCTTTACATCCCAAACAGGTCCTTCGGCCAAAAGACATTTATGTTCTCCAATAACTTCAATTTGTGATTCTGACATGCTACGCGATAAAATTAATAAGGTGATGGGCTAATACTTGACCATCCACCATCAACGATTAATGTTTGACCTGTGATGTGCTTTGCTTTATCTGATACAAGAAATAATGCTGAGTTTGCTATATCACTAACCGTAGCCGGACTGCCCATGGGTGTTAGTTCCGACCATGTCTTTGCGTATTCATGATCTTCCATCGTACGCTCCGTTAATGTAGCTCCCGGAGCAACAGTGTTTACATTAATTTTGAATTGCGACAATTCGATTACTAAATTCTTTGCCAGCATTTCTAATGCGGCT
>DATJHZ010000080.1:0-4125 GCA_035493595.1 Cyclobacteriaceae bacterium
GGTGGATTGAATTTCCAGGTGGAACATCATTTGTTCCCAACCATATCTCACATACATTATCCTAAGATTTCTAAAATTGTAGAACAGACGGCATTAGAATTCAATTTGCCCTACAAGAAAGAAAGAACATTTGCCGGAGCATTGGTTACCCATACAAGAATGCTCTATAAGTTAGGTCACGCTTAAAAGAAATAACGGAAGAAACTACTCCAACAATACAGAGTATTTTCTTCCTATTGGCAACACTACTTTATTGGTAAGTGTCACCTCGGTTTTATTCATATCAGCAATCGCCTCCCGTTTTACAATAAATGATTTATGGATTCGCGTAAAGTGATGAGGTGGCAACAATGAGCTTATATACTTCATAGTTTGCGTTACCAGAAGTGGCTTTTCGTTTTCGAGGTGAATCTTAATATAGTTACCTACAGCCTCAATATAGATTACATTTTTGGTATTGATCAATCTTACAATTCCTTCGTGTTTCAATTCAATTTCAGGAAATTCGATACCTTCAATTCTTCTCCCTAATATCGTTGTTACCTTATTGATCGCTTTTAAAAAGCGTGGAAATGAAATTGGCTTCAGCAGGTAATCCACCACATCGTTCTGATAGGCTTCAAATCCAAAATTGCTATATGCGGTGGTGAGAATAACAGCAGCAGGATACGGCAGGCATTGCAACAATTCAAGACCTGTTAGTTTAGGCATTTCAATATCTAAGAAAATTAAATCCACTTTTGTTGCACGCATAAAGTCGAGTGCTTCTTTACCATCGTAAACATCACCACTTATTTCAAGCAAATCTGTTTTGCTGATATGAGCCTGAAGCACTTTATGCGCTGGCGCTTCATCATCTATGATCAGGCATTTATACTTCATGATATTTTTCTTTTTTGAACTACAGCTTTATGGTTAACGCTACTGAATAAACTTCATTATCATCGTTTATCGATAGCTCATGTCTGTTTTTGTAGGTTAATGCCAGGCGCTTCTTGGTATTAGAAATCCCTGTATTAGTTCCCGAAACCTTGCGTCCATCTTTACTGAAATTGTTTTTCATAATAAACGTAAGTTTCTTTTTATCGGCCTTAATAAATAATGAAAAAAACGGCTCGTCTGTGCTTGCGCTGTACTTAATGGCATTATCAATAAAAGGCATGAATAACATAGGTGACAAGCTAACTTGTTTGGAAGACACCGCTGTTGTAAAGTCAATTTTTAATTTTGGCGTTCTGTTCTTTTCGTAACTTAAATACTTACGAATGAATTGGATTTCGTCATCCAGAGATACGCGTTCTTTTTTGGAAGATTCAATCTGGTAACGCAGCAAATCTGACAATTCAAGAATCTTATCAGGCGTTTCTGCCGGGTCTGTAAGTGCTGTACCATATAAGTTGTTAAGCGCATTAAACAGAAAGTGAGGATTTAATTGTGCCTTCAGGTATCTGATTTCTTCGTCACGCTCAATCAACTCTGTTTTGAACAAGAGATTGCGCTCTAAAATATTCTTATGGGTATAATAAAAGCCGAGCCCAACGAGGTAAATAAAAAATATAGAGATACCGATGGTTACAGGTTCATTAATCTGTACAAATCTGAAAGGTGTAAAATAATTAATAAGGAAGTAGCTGATAAAAAGTAGCACTGTACCAATGAAGTATTTCAGATTGTTTTTGCTAAAATACTTTTTGTACAAATAGACGTTATGGATATAAACTTGTACATGCGCGATCAACACAACCATGCCACCTTGAAAGAGAATGCTTAACACATTGCCATTGTGATAAATCGGATGATCTTTATTCATGAGTATTGTGAGCAGGCCCAGCAGACAAAAGAAAAGATACAAAACAATATTCCGGACCCAGAAATTGAAGTAAGAGAAGTTCATATATCAAAAATAGAACTATATATCCTAATAAAGTGCACTGATGAGTGGCGTTCGTGTATCTCTTGTTAAATCCACACGATGTTGCGATGGATCAGACAGGAGGACACTAATTCTTAAATCCAATCAACTACATCGATGAGATGTAATAACAAGTGTTAATTACACTTTTGTGGATGCCAATTGTGATCGGTGCTTATATCGGAACACTATCGGAAAAACTATGCCCAGTGTAAGACAATACGCTGCAAAAGTGAACCAAATGCTGGACCAATCACGAATACCATCTTTAGTGAAATGATCAACAACCCATCCACTCATGGTGCCTCCAAGAAAAGCACCAAAACCATTTGTCATCACCATAAACAATCCCTGAGCACTGGCTAGCATGCTTCGCTCTGTTTCACTTTTTACAAACAAAGAGCCAGAGATATTAAAGAAGTCGAACGCCAGGCCATAGATTATCATGGACAGTGTTAAGAAGATCAAGCCATCACCTGGATTTCCGATACCAAAGAATCCAAATCGTAATGCCCACGCTAAGATGCTCATGAGCATTACCATCTTGATGCCAAATCTTTTAAGAAAAAATGGTATTGTAAGGATGAAGAGTGTCTCTGAAATCTGCGAGACCGACATCAGAATGCTGGGATGATTTACTGCAAAGGAGTCAGGATAGGATTTCCCAAAATCATGAATGAAGGGTTCACCAAAAGTATTGGTAATCTGTAGCGCTGCACCCAGAAACATGGAGAAGATAAGAAACACAACCATGCGGCTGTTCTTTAATAATACAAGTGCATCCAATCCTAGTCTCGACTTTAATGTACTTGATTCACCTGATGTTGATGGAGGACATGCAGGCATCGTGAATGCATAAACTCCCAATGCTAAAGCGGCTGTTGCACTAAGGTAAAGTTGAATTGGACTTACAGCCCATTTTCCAAAATCGATTACCCACATAGCACAAATAAAACCAATTGTACCCCACACACGAATGGGTGGAAAAACTTTTACAATATCCATTCCTTCTTTTTCAAGAATGGCAAACGAAACAGAGTTGTTCAATGCTATGGTTGGCATATATACCATGGCGTTAAGCAGCATGATTAAATACATCAAAGTAGAATCTGTAGTATTGGCAGCAATGAAAAGCAAAACGGCGCCAACAATATGTGATATCCCTAAAAGACGCTCAGCGTTAATCCAACGGTCAGCAAGAATGCCAATAATGGAAGGCATAAACACAGATGCAATGCCCATAGTGGCATAGATGTTACCAACCTGAGTACCTGTAAAATGAAGCGTTACAATTAAATAGCCCCCAAGTGAAATAAGCCATGATCCCCAGATGAAGAACTGCAAAAAGTTCATGAGGATAAGTCGATTCCGGGTATTCATGCAGCTAATAGTTTAGGTACCGGCTATAAAGAAACTCACTCTTGCGTTAGAAGGCAAGAAATAAATCTACTGAATGGAAGTTTTTAGATTAACCGTTAACGGCTTTACCCACTTTTACAATGCCTTTTTGCGGGTTGATCTTCAGGTCGAAGTATTGGGTAATGAAGGTAATCATGCGGGTATCCATCAACAGGGCGCGGCTCTCAACGGGATAGAACACTGTTAAATCGAGTACGGCACGGATAAAATTCTGATGGCGGCAAAACTCTTTAGCCCAGGCTTTGAATTGAACAGACCATTCTTCCTGATACTTTTCAAAATCATCTTTCGGTTCAAAGATAAACTCAAGCTGGTTATCGCTATAGAAAGTAAAGCGAAATACACCCATCAGATTGATGTAAAATTCATTCAGATGCTGAAAGTCTGTGCTATGATGTTGCTGAATTTTTGTCGTCGGCTCATCCATAATCCCGAGTGGATTGTGGCGTAGCATGTATTCTACCTTAACAAAATCGACGAGGTATTGCAGCAGGCTTTGCTGCACAGAAAGTTGTGCTTGTTCTAAAATGTAATTCTTATCGCGTGGGAAAAACTTTCTGAGCACGGAATGTTATTGGTTTCGCAAAAGTAAAAAAAAAGGGGCTGAGCCCCAAATATATAGCTACGATATGTGTCTTAAATTCAACTTAAAACACTTCCGCACTTGCCGATTGATACGAATGAATATATGCTTCGGGTATAGTACCGTTAACCATAGCACCTACCGGCACGGATGGATAGATCTCCTCAAAAGTTCTTACCTCATTCATAAATACACGTCTGGAAATCTGATG
>DATJHZ010000081.1:0-8452 GCA_035493595.1 Cyclobacteriaceae bacterium
TTGTTTCTATTGTAAGGAGATATAGGTGAGTATGTCTTCTGTCAAGAAAACCTTCCATGTCTTGTTTAAAGTGTACTCTGTCAATAACATGAGGTTTAGGATTTTTTTCCTTCGATGTGTCATAGTTTAAAGTGTCTGTGACTGAGAGTATTATTCTTGTGCCATCGGGCGACCACTTATATTCCTGTATCTCTCCTTTTACAGTTGTGATTTTTTTACCTTCGCCACCACGTCTGTCCATCAACCAAACCTGATTGTGTTTTGACTCATAACGTGATGAAAGGAATGAAATATATTTTCCATCAGGACTCCATTCTGGTTTTGATTCGCCTTCATCACTTGATGTGAGTTGAAGAGTTTGTGTTGCATCCCAACTGGTCATCCAGAGGTTTGAGATATTTTTATCTTTAGCAGAGTCCACACGCGAGAGAACATAAACAACCCATTTTCCTTCCGGTGAAACCCGAGCATCGCTAAGATCTTTCATTCGATAAATATCTGATGGGCGCAGTTTTCGCTTTGAAGGAGTTTGTGCCCAGGTTGAAATGGTAATTAAAAAAATCAGAGCAATACTATAAATCACTTTCATTTGGAGTATATAGTTTTAAGTTAATGCTTATCGTGACCAGGCAATTTCTTAAGAAGTGTTATTATTTGAAGAGCTTCTTTAACATCATGTACTCGTAAAATGTTAGCGCCTTTCAACAAAGCAATAGTATTTAAAGTGGCCGTACCATTAAGAGCTTCTGCAGGAGTGATGTTGAGTGTTTTCCAAATCATAGACTTTCGTGAAAGGCCAACAAGCAATGGCTTTGAAAGCATGCGGAAGTAATCGAGATGCTGAAGTAACTCAAAGTTTTGCTCTCGCGTTTTAGCAAAGCCAAAACCTGGATCAAGAATAACATCGCGTATTCCGGCCTCGTAAAAATGTTGGATCTTTTCTTGAAAGTAAAGAGCCATTTCACGAAGAAGATTTTCATAACTAGTCTGTTCACTCATGGTTCTTGGATTACCCTTCATGTGCATAGCTATATAGGGAACACGCAGACTTGCAACGGTCTCAATCATATTACTGTCAAGGTTGCCTGCAGAGATATCGTTTACCAATAAAGCGCCCTCATCTACAGCAGCTTTTGCAACGTCGCTTCTGAAAGTATCTATAGAGATGATGGCCTCAGGAAATTCTTTTAGAATCAATTGTATAGCATGAATACTTCTATTCAGCTCGTCTGCAAGACTTACTTCTTGTGCTCCGGGCCGAGATGAGTAGCCACCGACGTCAATAAAAGTAGCTCCTTCGGTAAGCATTTTTTCACCTTGATTGATAATCTCTTTATCCGTTTTGTAGCGGGCGCCATCATAAAAGCTGTCGGGTGTAACATTTAAAATGCCCATGATTTTGGGCTGGCTGAGATCTAGTAGCTTACCGCCAATGTTAAGTGTTTTGTTTGTTGAAAATCCTGTATTTTGCACCGGTTAAAATTATGAAATCGTTAACAAGTTACTGCACTGAAATGCATTAATTTACAACCGATTTGTTGGGCAATCATTAAAACAATTTGAAGTGAAAGAAACAACTGCCGTTGAGTATAAAGAGATAATTGCAAGCTGTAAAGCTTTGTTTGAAAAAAAGACTAAAGACTATGGCACGGCCTGGCGCATTTTACGTCTTCCATCCATTACCGATCAGATCTTTATTAAGGCACAACGTATACGCAGCATCCAGGAAAAGGGAGTTCAGAAGGTTGACGATCCGATCAAAGATGAATTTACAGGTATCATTAATTACTGTATTCTCGCCATGATTCAAATGCAGCTTGAAAATTCTGATAAGCTGGAAATATCTTATGAAGATCTGGAGCCGTTATACGATAAAGCTGTAGAAGAAACCTTTCAATTGCTTCAGAACAAAAATCATGACTACGGTGAAGCCTGGCGTGAAATGCGCGTGAGTTCTATAACGGATATTATTCTCATGAAACTACTGCGCGTAAAACAGATTGAAGATAACGCAGGCAAAACCCTGGTAAGCGAAGGCGTGAAAGCCAATTATCAGGATATGATTAATTATGCGGTGTTCGCGTCGATTAAATTGAAATGAAAAAGTCCACGGTCGACAGACCACGGTCCACCGTAGATTTTCTGTTGACAGTGGTCTGTTGACTGTCGACCTTCTTTTAACATTAAACAGCTTAATAATATAATATAGTATGCCTTTCAAATTTGAAAAACTGCAGGTGTGGAACGATGCTGTTGAGCTTAGCGGGTTAGTTCATGTTGTCTGTCTTTCATTTCCTAAAGAAGAATTTTATGTTTTGACGCCCCAACTTAAAAGAGCTACCGATTCTATCTCACTTAATATTGCTGAAGGCTCAACAGGTCAGTCAAATCCAGAGTTTAAAAAATTTTTAGGGTATGCTGTTCGTTCAGGAATAGAAGTAATCGGCTGTATTTACTTAGCAAAAAAGAGAAATATTATTTCCGAAGAGAATTTTAAAAATGTTTATGATTTTACTGACAATCTGATAAAACGAATTCAAGCTTTAAGAAAAGCAATTAAGTAAGTCCACGGTCAACAGTCTACAGTCCGCTGCTGATTTGCTAAGCGACTATGGTCTGTGGACCGTAGACTGTGGACTAAATAAAACTATGAACGCACAAATGAATAAACTCATTGATCAATTCTCCCGATTTTTTGTTGGCGGGCTCTTTATATTCTCGGGTCTTATCAAGATTAATGATCCTATTGGTACAGAAATAAAAATGGAAGAGTACTTCGAAGTCTTTGCAACAGACTTTGGGTCTTTCTTCAATTTCTTTATTCCTTATGCACTTGAGATTGGTATGATTCTC
This sequence comes from Cyclobacteriaceae bacterium, assembly GCA_035493595.1. Lineage (GTDB taxonomy): Bacteria > Bacteroidota > Bacteroidia > Cytophagales > Cyclobacteriaceae > DATCRE01. Next base: position 2,854 of record DATJHZ010000081.1, read on the forward strand.
ATCGTGCTGGAGTTGGTGTTGGGTGTGGCTATACTTATTAATTATAGAATGAACCTCACCACGAAAGTGTTGTTGGGTCTTATGATATTTTTTACTTTCCTCACATTTTACTCTGCATATTTTAATAAGGTAACGGACTGTGGTTGCTTTGGCGACGCGATTAAGCTGACTCCATGGCAATCGTTCACCAAAGACATTATACTCATGTTTTTTGTGGTACATTTATTCTGGTATAGAAAGCGCTACGTATCAGCATTGAGAACTCGCGAAGGTCATGCTGTTATTATTGCTACCACAGCGCTGAGTTTTTTTCTTGGTATTTACGCGTTGCGACATTTACCATTTATTGATTTCAGACCTTATAAAATTGGTAAGAATATTCGTCAGCAAATGCAGCCTCAGGAGCAGCCTGACATAGAATATATTTTTGTAAAGGATGGTAAAGAAGTTCGATCCAAAAAATTCCTGACTGAGGCAGATGGCTACAAATACAAAGACTCTGAAGTTTTAAATGCGGATAAAACATTAGCAAAAATTACCGACTACGCCGTTACCAGTGTTGATGGTGAGGATGTAACGCAGAATACTTTTGAAGGTGCTAAGCTATTGTTTATTATATATGATGTTAGACTTGCATCCGTAAGTAATATTGACAAGATAAAAGCACTGGCAAAAGATCTGGATGGCAAAGTTGATATGATGGTACTCACGGCATCAAGTGCTGAACAGTTTGAGAGCTTCCGCCACGAATATCAATTGGCAGTTCCTTATTTCTTTGCTGACGCAACGGTATTAAAAACAATCATTCGCTCTAATCCCGGTATTGTGCTTTGGAAAAATGGCACCGTTATTAGCATGTGGCATCATAATGACACACCATCGGCTACAGAGATTTTAAACGACTTGAAATAAATCGATGAAGATTTTTCTGATTGGTATGCCAGGCTCAGGCAAAAGTACTATTGGCAAATCCCTGGCAATAAAGCTGAACCTGCCATTCGTTGACTTAGATCATGAAATTGAAAAGCAAGAAAGACGTTTGATCAAAGATATTTTCAGCACATCAGGAGAAACTTATTTCCGGCAAGTTGAATCGAACGCATTAAAAGAGATTGCTTTGTCATCCTCAGATTGTGTAATCGCTACAGGTGGAGGAGCTCCATGCTTTCACGATGGTATATCTGTCATCAACAATCATGGCATCAGTATATTTCTGGACGTTACAATTGATGAATTGATATCACGTGTGGAGAAGAACAAAGACAGACCACTACTGCAATCAACGGATAAAGCAGAGTTAAGAAACAGACTTGAGGCAATTCACAAAAGTCGCCTGGCCTGTTATCAACTTGCCACCTATACGGTTAGTACTGATGACAATGTTGACTCTATCCTCAGTAAAATTAATTTGCTCCCTAAAAAGTAAAACCAAAAGTAAAGATGCCTCTCGTAAGGTTGTTAGTAAGGGCAACCGAAGGAGATTCAGCGGCATTTTGCATAGTATAAGGTGAGTAGATTCCTTTGCTCTTGCTGGAAATAAGCGCGAAGTCAATGGAGAACTTTTTAGTTTTAATACCTACACCTCCACTGATTGATTGTATTGTGTTATCAACATCAAATTCTGATTTATAAGTATTGGCTTGTAAATTATAACCTCCACGCAATCTGAAAATTGAATAACGACCTTCAATACCTAAGCGATAATTCAAAACTCTTCTGTAAATAGATTTAATCTCATCATTGGAATCAGAATATGAAACCCCTGCGGTAGTGGTGCTGTATCTTGCTCCTGAAAAATTCATAGTTTCTATATCGCCTGTAATCAGACCATACTTTGAAATGAATGCAAGACCTGCACTTAATTTTGAAGGTGTAACAAGTGAGTAGTCAGATTTTATGATGTCTGTATATTGGTATCCATTATCACTTGCGTTTTTCCATGTTGAAGACATGTCGGCACTCCACGATTCAGAAATCTGGTATAATGTAGGAGTAGTATAAGAAAGACCAACCTGTAAAAATGAAATTGGTCTGACAATAGTGCCCAAAGTGAAATTTGCACCTGAGCCTTTTATACTCAGGTTTTCAGTTGTCACAAAGTTTCTAACGTAAGGATCAGTAGTGTAGTCCTCTTCAAATACTTTGGATGATTTATAATTTAAAGAAGAAATCCCCAGGCCTGCTCCAAAAAAGAACATGTCATTAATATTCGCTCCATAGGAAATATTCCATTGATTAGTTGCGCCTTTTAGTTGCACATTTTCGTGTTGATCAGGATAGGAGTCTGATTTGAGATTACTATAGTATCCTGCAGGATAGCCGCCACCAGCTGGATAATAGCTGAACAAATAATTATTGTAACCCAGCCCTGTTATTGTATTAAATTGATCTCCACCATAAGCAAATTGTGCAGTGTCATAACCATTGTTGTTAGCGGCACCAGTAAAAGAATCTATTAGTGAGTTTTTATTATTATGGCCACTATAAACAAATGATTGATTGAAATCATTTGTCCGACTAAAAGTAATACCCACGGAGCCCCCTAAAAATCCTTTACAATCACATTTTCTAGTACCGTTAAATACTGCACTAAAACCAGGAATGTTCAGATTAGTTTTATACTCTGAGTCATTATGGCCAAAGTAGTTTGTGTTAGTTTTTAGAGAATAAAAGCCAGGACTTAGCGTAATTTCGGATCTGTTGTACATACCAAGTCCGGCAGGGTTTGATAACGACGAACTATAGTCTCCACCGAGTGCAATTTGTGAACCGCCCATTGCTTGTATGCGAGCACTTCCACCAGGTGTTACTCTGCTAAAAACTCCTGCCGATTCAGCATAAGACTGAGCCTGAAGTTTGTAACCAAAAGACAATAGTAGAGTTACGAGGGCTACCCCTGCGATCTTTGATTTCATAAAATTGTTGATTTTGATTATTTAGCTATCGGCCTCTATGGCCACCGCCACCACCGCCTGAGTGACCACCGCCACCGCCAAAACTTCCGCCGCCACCGCCACCAAAGCTTCCACTAGAACGGCTACCACCACCGCCAAAGCCACCACCACCGAAACCGGAAGAAGAGCGTGAGGGTGTGCTTGAATTGTAAAAGCTGCTCTGGCGAGCACCGCTATTAGAATTGTTGCTGCTATTATTCCAACCGCTCCAGCCTCTTGAAGGTGTGCTTTGTTGTTGAGATCTCCATCCTCTGTTATAATAATCGGCCTGACTTTGATTACTCATGGTAGCTACCCGGCCACCTGTATTTCCCGAAGTACTACTGGAGATAGCATTACTTCTTCCCCTTCCATTTGAGGTTGAAGCATAGTTGCTGTTATTATAAAGGCTAGTACCACCTCGTGATGGTCTGGCGCCTGTTACAACTCGTCTTCCATAACTATCACTATTGTTAACCACTACAACATTACTAGTTGGGTAATAGTAATTGTTCCAGAAACTAGATCCCCATCCGCCACCGTAGTAACTGCCATAACCATATCCAAAATAACTTCCATAATAAGGATTCATGCCATAATAGTAAGGATAGCCAAATCCAAAGCTTAAGCTTAAACCACTGCCATAGCCGTAACCCCAGCCTGATCCATAGTTGCCATAATTCCACGGGTTGTAGTTGCTGTATCCACCATAATAAGCGCTGCTGCATGAACCCATATATGGGCCATACCATGAAGAATTATACCAGGGATTATTGTACCAACTGTTATAACTGTTGTTCCAGTTATTGTAATTGCTCGCAGTATTATAAGGGCTTGTACTTGTACTATAGCGATAGTTAGCATCGTAGTAATTCTGATTGTCTGTTTGTGCTGCCTGTGAATTTTGACGTGAGGCATATTCAGGATTTAGGTTGCGACCTGAGTATGACAAATCAGGAGTTGCATTGGAAGTGAATGAATTATTCGCCATGCCGCCACCATTGTAATCTGAGTTAGAGGCATAAGCCAATTCCTTCTGCTGTTGCGCTCGCAGTTTTACTCTGTCTTTCGAATTGAAATACATGTCATCATTTTCAATATCCTGAGCAATACTGGCAACGGATATTAAACCGAGCATTGTGCTAAACAAAATGAATCTTATTTTCATGGCTTTATAGGTTATTGGCCTCAATAGTACTAAACGTCAAAAGGGCAAAAAAAGTAATTAAAACTGCATTAAAACTACAAAATTTAACTGGTATTGTCCGGCTAAATTTATATTTGCCATTCAATTTAATAGTAACAATAATTATACCAACCATGGGCAAAGAAATACCTAGCAGATCTGAAGATTATTCGCAGTGGTACAACGAATTAGTGAAAAAAGCCGACTTGGCAGAGCATTCTGATGTGAGGGGTTGTATGGTAATAAAACCCTATGGTTATAGCATTTGGGAAAAAATGCAACAGGCGTTGGATAAAATGTTCAAGGATACAGGCCATAGCAATGCTTATTTCCCACTTTTTGTGCCTAAAAGCTTGTTTGAAGCGGAAGAACAAAATGCTGAAGGTTTTGCTAAAGAGTGTGCCATTGTAACACATTACAGACTTAAAACTGATCCCAGCAACAAAGGAAAACTTATTGTAGATCCAGATGCTAAACTGGAGGAAGAGCTTGTTGTGCGCCCTACGAGTGAGGCAATTATCTGGAGTACATACAAGAAGTGGATTCAATCATATCGCGATTTGCCTTTGCTAATAAACCAATGGGCCAACGTTGTGCGTTGGGAAATGCGTACTCGTCTGTTTTTGCGTACTTCTGAATTTCTGTGGCAGGAGGGACATACTGCTCATACTACATCAGATGAGGCTGTAAAGGAAACAGTGCAGATGCTGGATGTCTATGCTCATTTCGCTGAAACCTTTATGGCATTACCTGTTGTGAAAGGCCGTAAATCCGAAGGAGAGAAATTTCCAGGAGCAATAGATACATATTGTATTGAAGGTATGATGCAAGATGGAAAAGCACTTCAAGCAGGAACTTCACATTTCTTGGGACAGAATTTTGCAAAAGCATTTAATGTACAGTTTGCTACCAAGGAAGGTAAGCTTGAATATGTATGGGGTACCTCCTGGGGAGTAAGCACTCGCCTGATGGGTGCACTGATTATGGCGCATTCTGATGATGATGGATTGATATTGCCACCAAAGTTAGCACCTATCCATGTGGTGATTGTTCCTATTTTTAGAAGCGATGAAGAATTAGTTCGAATCACAAATAAAGTAGATGAACTTGCCAGCAGCTTACGTAAACAAGGTTACTCGGTAAAATTTGACGACCGTGATAATTACAAGCCAGGCTTTAAGTTTGCTGAGTGGGAATTGAAGGGCGTGCCTGTGCGTATAGCGATAGGCCCACGTGATCTTGACAACGGTACAGTCGAAGTTGCACGTCGTGATACAAAAGAAAAACAAGTGATGAAGATGGATGATGTAGCTACATCCATACCGGCATTACTTGACAACATTCAGGAGAGCATTTATAAGAAAGCACTCACCTTTAGAAACAGCATGATCACCCCTGCTGATACATTTGATGAGTTGAAGAAAATACTTGATGAAAAAGGCGGATTTGTTTCAGCGCATTGGGATGGAACACAGGAAAC
>DATJHZ010000082.1:0-17232 GCA_035493595.1 Cyclobacteriaceae bacterium
AAATCGTTGCAAGTAATTACGAGCGACGGCAAGGTAGAGACCACTGGGACGAAGGCTAAAACTGTAGAAGGCCTCTGGCTTGTTGGCTATGGCAACTGGACTGGTTTTGCCTCAGCAACACTCATAGGTGTTGGCAGAACAGCAAAAGCTACAGTAGATCAGGTAAGCGAATACATTTTATCACAACAGAGAATCACAACGCCTTAACATGACCACGATTCGAATCTTTAATTCAGATGACTGGAGTTCTGTTTCAGAAATTTATAAACACGGACTTCTTACCCGCAATGCAACATTCGAAACTGAGGTGCCAACATTTGATGTCTGGATTAAAAAATTCCATTCTCATTTATTATGGGTTGCTATAAATAACAATGAAGTTGTAGGGTGGGCAGGATTACAACCCGTATCGGTTCGCAAAGTTTATGAGGGTGTAAATGAGATTACAATTTACGTTCATCCCGATTATGCTGGGCAAGGAATCGGATCGATGTTAATGGATCAGCTTATAACAGAAAGCGAAAAGGCCGGCATCTGGTCATTGTATGCATCCATTTTTCCGGAGAACAAGAGTAGTATTCAATTACATCTAAAATTTGGTTTTAGAGAAATTGGCTATCGCGAGCGCATTGCCCAACTCGATGGCGTATGGCGCAACACTGTGCTTTACGAACGGCGGAGCAAGATAGCGGGTAAATAGTTTGCGTCTTTTTTTTTGTACGACACTCGTCTTTATTAATATTATAACGACAACTTATGGAAACTTCAACAATTACTAACTGGAGCTTTTTTCAAAATGAATTACAAGGATTTGTTTTCAAACGAGTAAAGGATAAAGCTCTCGCGGAGGATATTGTGCATGATGTGTTTCTAAAAGTACAGGGCAAAATGAGCCAGCTTAAGGAAAGTGAGAAGATTACAAGCTGGATTTACCAGATTACAAAAAATACAATCATCGATCACTTTCGTCATAAATCAAAAAGTATCCAGGCAAGTGATTTGAATTGGGACGATGATGCTCCTAATTTTAATGAGTGCGTTGCTAATTGTCTGAATGGATTACTTCCTACACTGCCTCAAAAATATCGTGAAGCACTTCAATTGACAGAATTAGAAAATCTATCGCAATTGGAATTAGCCGACCGGCTCGGTATTTCTTATTCAGGTGCAAAGTCGCGTGTGCAACGTGCGAGGAAAATATTGAAAGATAAAATGGATGAGTTGTTAATTGTCAAAACAGATTCTTATGGCAATGTAATTGTCTGTGAGGATAGAGGTTCCTGCTGTTAATTCTTTTGCATCTTTTTAGTGCGGGTGTCGTCTGGGGGTTGTAAAATCTTCAAGACATGAAAAAACAAATTATCCTGCTTTTTATGTATGCCGTTACTGCATACACGACTACCGCACAACAAAATTCTAATCTGGCACTGGCACCTGTTGGCGATCATTACAAAGATCTGCAGCAATACAGTGCCGCTGTTAATCTTCAACGTGTATGGATGGACACCATTAAATATCCACCTGCAGAATATGGCAACTCAATAACATTTTTATTGGTGAAGCCATATTACCTTTCACCAGACCAGGTATCAGCTCTAAGTAAGAGTGTTAATCCTCCAGCAAACAGTTCAGATCAGGTTAGAAAGGAATTAGATTATCTTCTCGACCTTCAAACCAAACGCACCGCAGAGCAAATTAAACGCGTTGAATTTTTAGGCGACATTGGATATTGGCCTCAAATTAATTTATTGCCTACGCATGATTCTTACAATCAGAATTTAAAGGACTTATTTTTTGAAGGACGCGAACTTCTGGGAGATAACGTTAATGCAAAGAATTTTCCAGCCATCTCAAAACTACTGCAAGGCGTTATGCAAGATATGCGCATCATGGAATTTACTATCAAGTATAAATTGCTTCGTCCTCGCCCATATCATCTCGAACCTACTTTATCACCCCTCACCAGGATAAACTCTCCATCTTTTGCAAGTGGTCATACGTTATGGGCATTTATCCAGGCTTTTACATGGGCGCAGATCATTCCTGAAAAGCAAAATGATTTCATTATTCTTGCTGAAGAGATCAGGCGTTCACGTGAAATTATGGGGATTCATTTTCCAAGTGATAATGAGGCCTCCCGTCAGGTTGCATACAAAATGACGCAATTCTATTGGAAGAATCCTGTTTTTCAGAAAGATTTAAAGAATGCAATACAGGAATGGAATTCAAAACGCAATACCATTTTAGCTAAATAACTTTTCAAAAGATCAGGATGAACTGAATGATAGTTCATCCTGATCTTCTTGTTTACTTGGTGCAGCATGAAGTTCCATCCGCTGGCTGAGCACAACATGCGCCGTTGTTTTCTTCTTTTGATACACTGGGAGTGCAGCACACTTCAGCATTATTCTTTGGTGTACAGCATGCAGTTGCTGTTTCTTTCGCAACTACTTTGATTTTTTGGAGAGCAGGAATGTCGGACGTTTTTGTTTTCATAGTTTTTTTGTTTGTTACTATAAAGACGCTGACATTTAGAAATGATGCATTTATTCTTTGCATGACTGACAAGAATCTTCACAATTATTCTTATCCCTGGTTTCTATAATATTGCCATAGACATCTGCTTCTATGTGACAACAATTCAATAAGAGTTGTTTTAAGCGGTCACGTCCGCGTTGTACACGAGAGCGTAAAGAAGAATAAGCCATGCTGTATTTTTCAGCCAGATCTTTTTGCTTTACACCTTTCAATTCAGAATCAATAATGATGTTCTTGTATTCTTCAGGTAATTGGTCAATCATACCATGAATGCAGTTATCAATTCCTTTTGTAACATCCGTAAATTCTTCCTCTATAATTCCGATGAAGTCCTTATCGTCTATTGTTTGAATTTTAGCTGCTGAACCCATTCTATAATAATCCATAACAGCATTACGGGTTATGGTGAATATCCAGGCTTGAAGTTTATTCTGATCAGAAAGCTTATGAATGGAATTCGAAATCTTTATGAATACGGAATGCAAAATATCTTCAGCATCTTGTTTTGATTTTACCTTGCTTTGGATGAATGCAAGTAATGCGCCCTGAAACTGAATGTATATTTCCTTTATTTCCATACCTGAAAAAATTTAATTGTCTTCTGTGCTGTTCCCCAATACACTAACAGTGAAATTGTGAGGATTAATATTCCAATGGAAAGAAAAGTTGATATATAAGATGAAGTTATTAAACCACCGCCAAGTAAAGTACCAAAGGCCGCACCAAGATCGCGCCAGGTAGTGTTCTCAGCTACAGCGCTCAGAGAATTGGATTGTAATGTTGAGATAATGGCAGGTGTGATAGTACTATGGATACTATAAAAAGTAAAAACAATGATCGCACCTGTTGCAGTCCACCCTGTTAGTATAAGAAGGAGCCCTGATATAACAAGGATGAGTGATCCAATAAAGATAGTGTTTACACCAAACAAGTCAGTTATCCAGCCACCAATGGGTGAGATCAATACCAAACATATTCTTCTGTAGCCGAGGTAGAATGCCGCTAATGCTGTTGCCTCTGAAGCTGACAGGACTGTTGTTTCCTGTCTTAAGAAGAGAACGCCAAGGATTATGATTATTATTCCATCGATGATTGTAGCAGTCAGGAATGTAATTGAATTAACCGGAGACGGTAACTGCATGATGAATCTTTCTTTTGCTGCCGGTGTCCTGTCATCTCCTTTAGGAAGTTGATAGGCAAACAATATTGCTGGTGTGGACATGATGGCCAGCATTAGGAAAATTGTTTTTGAATCGTAATGCAATAAAACGGGAGTCAGAAATAATACAAGCATAGGGCCAGCTTCCTGAATCCCTTTACTTATTCCTAATAAAAAACTCTGATGAGGTTGTTGTAGCGCATAGCCAATGCATCCAATTCTCATAGCTGAATAAGACAGTCCCCAACAGATTCGTAAGAGCATCCACATGCCAATTCCTGTTGCAATACCATATCCCAGGGTAGAGATAATAGCGAAGGTAGTAGCGGCTATGGTTATAAGTCTTAAGCCATAACTGGAAAATAAATGAACGATAACTTGATTGAATAGAATTCTGACAAACCTGTTGATAGAAAGCAAAATACCAATCCATGCTACATTTACTCCGGCATGCATGCTATTTACAGGCAGGAAAGCATAGAGAAAAGCATCGCCCGCGCTCGCAAATGCTAATGTTAAAGAAGCATAAACTGTTGGCGCAATGCCTTTATGTTGATAAACCTTATCCACAACATGCGGTAGTTATGTTTACCTTTGTAGCAGAACTTCCACAGCAACCAGAATCTAAATCTGTGCTGCATACACCTGTCTCTGGTAAATCGAGTTCAACCTTCAGGGCTGATTCAACATCGCCATCAATAGCTGCGACTATGGAACGTACTTGTTCATATCCAGTGGCCATGAGGAAAGTGGGAGCACGGCCATAACTCTTTGACCCTACGATATAGAAGTCTTTATCAGGATGACGAAGTTCTTTTTCTCCATGAGGTCTTACGGTTCCGCAGCTATGAATATTTGGATCGATCAGATCAGCAAGTTCTGCCGTGCTTTCAAGAGCTGGGTCTATGTTTAACCTTATTTCTCGCAAAAATGAAAAATCAGGACGTGAACCGGTATTGCTTATAATCTCATCAATATCATTCAAGGCAAATTTCTCATCATATTGGTTTCCTATGATGGTCATCTTATCATTGTCATTCATTATTCGCTGCACCTGGAAAGGCGTATAGACATTGACACGATCTTGCGTTACCAACTGTTCAATCTTAATTCCTAGGGCACCACGAGCTTCCAGTGCATCTTTCTCCTGACCTCCATAGATGTCGCGGATCTTCTTCTTTCGGAGTATCCAGTGAATTTCTGTCTCGGGATATACTGCTTTCAACTTATCAAGTTCAAGAATAGCATTGATAGCTGAGTGACCACTCCCTACCACAACTATACTTTTGTTTTTATACCGATCTCTATGGTGATTGAGAATATCAGGAATGCCATAGAAGATTTTATTTCTATTTTCAATTTCTCCTTCGGCATATACACCACCCGCCCCAATTGGATTTGGAGAGTTCCAGGTTCCGGATGCGTCGATCACTGCTTTAACTTCGTACGAGGTGATTTCGCTATGATGAAGTACCTGGATGACGAATGGCAATTCATGACGTCCTTCGGTTTTCATCTTGTCTAAATTTTTTCTACCAATGGAAAGAACACGACTTTCTATATGAAGATTTGGCTTGATGGACGGAAGTTCTGCCAATGGTTTGAAGTATAGAGTATACAGTTCTTTCCCCGTAGGGAGCTCTTCATCTGGTGGACTTTGCCAGTTTTCTCCTGCTAAAAGTTGTCGTGCGGCCTTGTCAATGTTGTATTTCCAGGGGGAAAATACCTTGATGTGCTTCCATGAAAGTACGTTCGCAGCTATCGTATCACCTGCTTCAAACATGATGAAAGGTTGATTTCTCATAGCTAAATGTGCTGCCGCAGCCAGTCCAACCGGACCTGCTCCTATGATGCCGACGGGTAAAGAATTTCCTGAGTTCATTTTTTTCTGTTTGTAAGTAAGACGGAAGAGTCATAAAAAGACGCATTTTTCCCTATGAAAAATCAAAAATGATGGTCATTCATTTTCATCTCTCATAGGGGAATTCAGAAAAAAGTGACAAAATCGACTCTGATTTCACTCGAGAACAAAAAATATTTTTGCATTAATTTCCCTATGAAAAAGTAAGTTTTTCATAGGGAAATTGAACTACCTGATGTGGGATGATCATTGCCAGTAAATTTCATATCGTATGTCTTCATGGAGTTAAAGCAAAGCTTAATGTACTGCTTCATAAATGTTTATCAGACAACTGTGAGTTTAATGAGAAGAAGACTCATGTGTAGTCTGATGATGATGTGATGATGATCTGTAAAACATGCATTTCTCCTATGAAAAATGAGTAGATCACGAGTCTTTTTCACTTACACTTTTGATCATTTCTCCTATGGCAAAAGCTCTTACATTTTAATATAGTTTGTAAAATTGTCAGAGAGATATGTATATTCACAGCCGAAGTTCAAGATGATACGTTTCATATTGAACATTATAACGACAATCAATTAACACTTAAATTAAAAAACGCTATGGCAAAAACAGCGAAGAAGGCAGCTAAAAAAGCAGCCAAAAAAGTGGCTAAGAAGGCCGCTAAAAAAGTAGCAAAGAAGGCAGTAAAGAAAGCTGCTAAGAAAGTTGCAAAGAAAAAATCAGCCAGAAAGCCTAACGCTGCTTTCATGGCAGCACTTACTCCAAGCGCAGCATTAGCTGATGTAATTGGAGCAAAAGCAATCCCAAGAACTGAAATCATCAAAAAGATCTGGGATTATATTAAGAAAAATGGTCTTCAAGACAAGAAGAACAGAAGAATGATCAATGCTGATGCTAAGCTTAAAGTGCTTTTCGCAGGCAAGACTCAAATCTCTATGTTTGACTTAGCTAAGATTGTTAGCAAGCACGTAAAGTAATTTTCTGATCAATCCCGCGTAAAGAGATTTGCGCGGGATTGTTTTTTACCTGCCAGTTAAAACAGTCTCACAGTCCCCCATGATGACTGTAACATCTTCCTCCTCGTAAATCCAAGCTTACTATCCACTTCATAGAATCTTCTGCCAGTGGTATTGTACTGCTGATAATCAATAGCAGCATATCCATCCTTCCTTGTAATATGAAATCTCTTTGAGAAAATATTACTAACTTCTTATACTGATATCAAATAAGAAAATCTCCGTTTGAATATCAACAAATTGGTTTCAGCAGGCAGAAGTTATATTTTACTGCAATAATTATATGCTAGCCCAGATACATTATCCGCAATACTTAACTTCTCAGGAGCTTGACGGCTACCTTGAACAAGGATGGTTCCGGATGGGGCAAAGCATCTTTACAACGAACTTCCTGAACTTTAAAGATCAGTTGTATAGTGCAGTGTGGTTACGTGTGCTGCTTGATGACTACGTAGATGATACTCTATATCAAAGGCTGATTAAGCAAAATGCATCCTTCCGTGTAGAAATTGGAAGAGCCTCTGTTACTGAGGAGGGGGAGATTTTGTACGCTACCTACAAGCAAAGTATTTCCTTCAACGCATCGGCGTCATTACATCAGTTGTTGTATGGAAAATCAACATTGACTGATATTTATGATACGCATGAAATTAAACTTTATGATGAGGATAGACTAATAGCCATTGGCTATTTTGATCTTGGTAAAAGCAGTGCTGCGGGGATATCTTCCTTCTATGATCCCGCTTATAAGAAATATAGCCTGGGTAAGTATCTTATTTATTTAAAGATGGATTACTGTAGGAAGATGAAGCTTCAATATTTTTATCCGGGTTACTTTGCACCGGGTTACCCGGCTTTTGATTATAAATTGTCAATGGGCAAGCAGGCGCTTCAATATTTTCAATTGAAATCAGGGCAATGGTTAACGATCAATAAATTCTCTCAAGAGGAGTCACCATTGCAAATGATGAAGACCAGGCTTGAATCTGTACAGGCACTTCTTGCAGCACATAATCTGAGGTTTAAGTTTTATAAGTACGAGTTCTTTGATGCCAACCTCGTTCCTGACTTGAAGGGGGTAGAGGTATTTGATTTCCCTGTGTTTTTATATGGTACTGATGATCTGGAAAATCTAATTGGTCCAATAATAATTTTTGATGTGCGTGATCAGCAGTATCATGTTATCAGGTGCTATAGTTTGTGGAGGTCTGATCTCACACCTCCTAATAACGAAGTTTATATAAATCATTTGTTAAAGATTCATCAGTTTGTCTTTTCAACAGACTCATCGGAAGATATAGTAGCTATGTTGCTTAAAGAGTTTAAAAGTCAGATGCCAACTCAAAATACAGCATTCAATTGATTATGTTATTTCAGTATAACTACGTATTTAAAGATGTAATTAAAATATCTATCTTACTCATAAGAAATACCTTTCCATCCACTTCCTTTTGATTGTCAAATTAACTTTAGCCCTATGGATCTTCTAAGCATTTTTCAATCAGACAGCGATGGTGTTCGCAAATCATACGTAAAAAATCTGATTACGATAGCTATGGCCGATGGTCAGATTGATGATGATGAGTGGCAACTCCTTACTGAACTGGGAAAGCTCATGGGACTAACAGAAGAGGAGATAATAAAAGTAAGAGACAACCAGGAGTTTATAACATTCCATCCTCCCAGAAATTACGATGACCGTGTTCAGCAAATTCGCGACCTGGTTGCTATCATGACTATTGATGGCGAGATTAATGAAAAAGAGCTTGCTCTCTGTAAAAAGATTTCTCTGAAGCTTGATATCCTTCCGCAGATTGTAGATCAGATCATCAAGAAAACATCTTTCACGATTAATAAAGAATAATCAGCACTGTTCTATTTGGTAAGCATGATGCCCGCAGCAAATCTGCCTGCATCACCTTTACGCGCGGAGAAAAAGAAATTATTATTTTTCACGGTGCATAAATCTGAAATTTCTATTTGAGATTTTGGGACACCAAAGTCAGATAATTGTATTTTGTTAGCTTTCCAGAGATCAAGCATTGCTTTTGAATTGGGTTGCTCTATCATGAGTGCAGCATTTTTTCCATATGCAATATGAAATGCCTCTATCACTTCTTCGCCAACTTCATACGAGGCCTGGCATACTGAAGGACCGATACAGGCAATCAGATCTTTTCCTGTAGTACCAAAAATTGTATGCATTTGATGTAACGTTTTTTCTACAATTCGTGCTGCCGTTCCCTTCCAGCCGGAATGAATTGCTGCAACAGCTTTGTTCTTAAAATCATATAAAAGAACAGGAACACAATCAGCTGACATTACAGCAATACAAATGTTGCTTTCATTTGTAATCAGGGCATCAGTCTCCATCAGTTCACCAATCAACGTGTTATGTGTAACGCGTACTATATTTGTTTTGTGAACTTGTGAAGGAAGAAAGAGTTGAGAACTTTCTATTCCCATAGCCGACGCAAGTAATCTCCTATTTTGTCTCACTTCTTCTTTATCAGGAGTACTTGACAAACTTAAGGTAAACTCTTTTTCACTGGCAAATGAGTTTCTATCGGTAACAAAATGCTTGATATCAGATTGATCTCTTAAACTATCAAATTGCCAGAGCTGAAGATTATTGATTTGTATTTTTTGCATTATACCCCAAATATGAAACTTGAAATTAGATAACTTCTATATGCTCACTAAGTTTATGAACTTCTACAATGGTTGTCTTTCCATCATCACTTTCGCGATACATAGGCACAAACTTTCTGTTAATTTTTATTTCATCAAATGTGTAAGAGGTGCGTTGCAATACGAAGTTTGAGAACACATCATCAAAGCCCCTAACCAGAACATAGATTTCCAGATCAGCATTTTTCATATCCTCCCATGATAAGCCAACAAGAGGACTCTTTTCATCAATAGGATGCACTACAGTCCAGTTCATAGGCAGACTATCAACTCTATTGCGTTCTAATTCCAGGTCATAGAATTTATAGGTCATCTTTTCATTTTCAAGTACCTGTAAAGCGACGTTTACTTTTATTTCTACAGCAGTAAGTGTGTGGTTGTCTTTGAAGGAAACAAAACGGAACATCAATCCTGATTTTCCGCGATAAGGGGCAACCAGCGCATGCTCACTAAAAGCGAGAAAAGCTTTGGGTTTTGCAAACCTTCCATAGATCAAACCGGTAATGATGGCAAACGTAATGAAGCCACTCATGGCTTCTATTGAGGCAACAAAGTTGGCTCCGTCGCCAATAGGATTTACACGACCATACCCTACAGTTGTAAATGTTTCAGTACTGAAAAAATAGATCTCTTTGATTTCTTCCCAGCGCGTTGTTGCAATCATGCCCATAAACTGATTCGTGCCAAGCAGGATATAAATTGATGTATAAAGAAGATTGATGCCTATGAAGAATATAATAATAGCCATAATGAATTTCCAGAGCGGCAAATTCAACATCGTGTGAAACAGACTAAATCGCTGCCAGAAAGCCTGACCTTCCTTTGCAACATTAAATGTTCCATCCCGATTTACAAAGCGACCGCCATAGCTATTGGGATTGTTACCAAAGCCGGTGTCATTATTTACTTTTGAAAATGGATTAATAGATATCCGTTTGGCCATATCTGATAATTTTCTGTAAAACTAATTTATTTATATAAAAAGAGTGCATGCGGGCTAACATGAAAGTGGCTTACATTGTTTGGTCAGACATGCGTATGCTAAGAATTCTAAGGATGAACTAAGCTTCTAAAATAGCTATATTGAGTTACTAATGTAGTTATGTATGGACATCATCAAATCGATTGGATATTTTATACTGGCAGGACTTTGCGAAATAGGAGGTGGCTACCTGATGTGGCTCTCTATACGTGAGGGAAAATCATTCTGGTTCGCCATTGCAGGCGCTGTAATTCTTGTTTTGTATGGCGTAGTTGCAACGCTTCAGCCTTCTGACTTTGGCCGTGTCTATGCAGCGTATGGTGGTTTCTTTATTGTTATGTCCGTTCTCTGGGCTTATAAATTCGACAACTTTACGCCTGATAGATTTGATATAATAGGTGTTTGCGTAATAATGGTTGGTGTATTTTTAATTTATTACATACCAAGAAAATAAACTGTATCACGATTGTCTGATAAACAAAGAAGGGCCGTGTGTGGCCCTTCTTTGTTTTGATGCAATATCAATCTATATCTTATGTTTGATCTGGCTTACCAGATGTTGAAATTGTGCCTCCTCTCTTATCTTCGGATTCCAGGCTAAACCTAATTGAATAAGATCCAATGTTTCTGTAATCGTAGCACCTTCCTTATCTTTTTCACGCGCCAGAATAAAAGCTGTGTCTGAGATTGCCAGTGAGTTCTCCACATCGTGACTGATGATTACCAATGTATTCAATTCATCAAGCGTTGAGATTTTTAGTAACAGGTTAATAACCTTATCAATGATCAGCGCATCTAATCCTGAGAATGGTTCATCTAATAATATAAACTTATTGCCAGTGAGTACTTGCTGAATAATACTTACCCTTTGACGTTGACCACCTGATAATTGCATTGGGTATTTTTTTAAATGCTCCTTCAGGTCAAACTTCTCAGCATAATCAGCAATCAGATCGTCTTTTTCTTTGTCGCTGATTTTAATGCTATCGTGCTTCATCGCCAGGCGAAGATTCTCATGAATAGTACGATGCGTAAACAGAATGTAGTTCTGAGCAACAATACCAACATCACCAGCTTGTACCGGGTGCTGATCTATGCCGATATTGATTGTACCCGTAGTAGGTTCAATAAGACCAGCCAGCATTTTAAAAAGCTGGGTCTTACCAATACCACTTCGGCCAATCAGTGATATAACCTGTCCTTGATTTAAACCAGGCCTTACAATGTTATGGATCTGAAAATTAATATCGCGTAAGATCAGTTTGTCATACGAGAGACTTACATTCTTTACATCAACAAGTAATTCGTTCTTGGAATGTGTTGTCATTTTCGAACCTGTATTTTAGTGTAAGGAAATAGCCAATGCCTCATGTTCTTGAGGAGATAATCGAAAAAGACACCAATACCAAAAACAATCACCAGCACAGCAAACACACTACCAAGGTCTAAGTACTTATTAGATTTGATCAGCATTGTTCCAAGTCCACCTTCAGACATACTCAGGCCTTCAACCATGGTAATCATCATCCAGGCAATAGCAAAGTTTTGGCGCATCACTTCAAACACCTGGTCTAATCGCCCGATGATGACAACTTCAAGTAATGACTGCCAGTTGTTCATGCGCAGCGTTTTGCAGAGTTCATATTCCTGCGTGTTGATACCATCAATGATTGACAGGAGAGATGTAACGAAGAAAGGTACGATGCCAAAGATGAGCAGGCTTAACTTAAGTTGATGACCATCTTGCGTTAGCAGGGTGAATAGAAATATTAATCCTGTTAAGGTAAGGTAACGGCACTTTACTATGAATTTAGCAAGCGGCATGAACAACGGTATGAGTGAAAGATAACTAACCGCCAAGGCAATGACGATGGAAATGCCCATACCAATGAGCGTTAAACTTAAGCTGCTGAAAAAGTTGTCAATGAAATCCGCCGATGTTATAATCTTTATTACTGACTGGCTGATCTTCAGCGGTCCGGGAATTAACCCGTGACCACCAAAGATTTCCCAGAGTATCAGACCAATTAAAGCCTGAACTACAATAAGAATTATGTATGTGCGTCTGCTTACTTCCGTTAACGGACGTATCAGTTGCTTTATAATTTCCATTCTTAATTACTCACCTAATACAATTTGTACACGTCTGTTTTGAGCGCGACCAGCATTAGTGTTATTGTCAGCAATAGGTTTAGCAGGGCCAAATCCTTTTGCTTCAACACGTGCAGATGAAAGACCTTTGCTTTCCAGGTAGCTCTTCACAGAGTTAGCGCGATCTTCAGATAATTTCTGGTTGTTCGCAGCACTTCCGGTATTGTCAGTATGTCCGTATACACCAACTTTCAAACCTTCTGCTACAACAGAGCTCTGCAGAATTTCATCTAATAGTTTATAAGACTCTGGCTTGATGATAGCACTACCAACTTCAAACTGAATCTGGTATGATTTAGAAGAAACTTCGCTGGTAATTTCTTTCTTGTATGTAACAGCAAGTGCTTTACCTTCCATCAGTTCACTGTGATTAACAATTACTGATTGAACGAATGACTTATCAACTACTGCAGAGTATGCAGGATATGATGGCACTAATTCAGGATACATTTTAACAATGATGTCACCAAACGTATTGTAAACAACTTTGTAACGATCAATACCATCTTTACCTAAGCCGAATGTATTAGCAGCATCTTGCAAGTTAAAGGCCATAGAGCCACCAAGTGGCACATCAACACCTTGTGCATCTTTTTCAGTTAAGCCATTATAATATTTTAACCAGTAGTCACCATCTTGCTCATTGTAAACTTTAGCAGAAATTTTAGCAGCAAATGCTTTTGCTTCATTGAAAGATCTTACCTGATCACCTGCCTGGCCTAATGACATGATTAGGTTTTCAATATCTGTTCTGTGATCATAAGCAAATTTCTTAATGGTAATAGTGATGTTAGGCATCTGTGATGAATACTGCTTGGTTGAAGCAATAGAAATCAAACCACCTTTTTGTTTTGCAACGTTAACGTCACCAGGTGTCCAGGTAGCTACAGCGTCAACGCCTACACTGATGTCTTCATTTAACTTCTTGCCATCTTTAATTACTTTTCTGTTTTCTTTATAACCAGTAATGTATTTGTTACCAGCATCAAGGAAGTCGTTAGCAGCAATCAGGTTGATAGCATCTTTATCGTATGTCTTTTCATCCGGATTTACTTTCAGGTTGTTGTCACCAGCCCATTTCAATAAGATGTTCATGTCACCATCACGCAATACGCAGGCTACTGTTTTACCAAGAGCTGATTTAGGATCAACCTTCCAGCTTGCAGGACCCATCAATTGATCTTCGCCGTATGATTTACCCATAGCATAAAAAGCAATAGGCTGATACTCTGGACCAAGAGGTTCAAGTTCTTTTGCTAATGAAGAGAAGAACGCAGGCATACCATCACCCATGAAAGATGCAAATACTGCTGGCGTTTCAGGATTGCTTTTGTAATCCTGTGCAAACTTCACAATATCAGCAAGAGATTTGAAACAATCATCCTGACGTACAACCTGTACCTGCAGTTTTGATTTATCAAACAACGAGCCTTTAGTAGTGTTAGCACCACCGTTAGCATACATCAGCGGGAACTGTGAGTTCCATGCCATAACTTTCCAAATGATGCGTGTTCCACCATTCACAGATTCATCTTCAGTAGGTAATGCCAACATAGTAGCGTTGCCAGACAACGATGCTTCAGGCGCATCAGGTAGCGCCACGTGACCAATATCCTGAGATGACTTAGCTTCTTGTGGTCGCTTGTCATACCAATATACTTTTCCTACGAAGAGTGCACCAAGCACTAGTAGGATCATTACAATTTTTCCGGAAGTCTTTACTTTAACAGCCATAATGGTTTAAGGGTTATTCGATTTAGTTTATAGATTACTTATTTTAAAAGATCACCATAGTCGCCAGTGATCAAGGGCGTTGAAACTTTGCTTTGAGAAAGTTTGAGTTTAAACTCATTTTCAGGATTAAATGACTCTAACATTTTCAATCCTTCTTTTTCATAGGTTGCATTGTCAAGATCAATAGAGCGCATAAAGTCTGATGAGTAGCTGATGGCTTTCTTCATATTCGCCAACTTGCTCGCGATATCTTCTTTTAAGTACTCCATACTTTGTTCAACAAGAAGTTTCTTCTCAGGATCACCCTTGAAAATCTTCAGCGCTGATGTCAATGCCTTGTTGCCTGATGTAACGGATTTATATAAGTCCTTTTTAAGCTCTAGTTCATTCTTCGCATCCTCTATGAGGTAAGCGCTGTTTTTGTGAATGTTCGTTAAATAATCTCCAATTCTTGAGAGATTATCACGTATAGGGCTAAGTTGTTTTACATACTCATTCAATCGGCCGATCTGACGTGTGGCGTTACCTAATTCAGGCAACATGTTTCTGTCTTTTGCAGTCTGTGCCTTCGCCATCAGCTTGCTTATTTCGCTTTCCTTTTCTTTAAGCTTCATCTCTATCTTTTCTTTCTGCGCATCAACTTCGATAGATTGTTTGTATAATTTTTCTCGCTCTTCTTCCATATCACCAATGTAGTCTTCGGCAATGATAAAAGGATCAAGTTCGATAACAATACCAACCAGTTTCTTCATCAGTATTTCATAGAAGTAAAAAAGACTAAGACGAAGCTTGCGATGTGTTACAGCATAAAGAAAAATACCAAGGCAAGCCAGGGCAATACCAAAGTTTACTGTATTCCAGACAATGCTCGTCAAGATAGGTAACACGTAGTAGCCTATAGCTGCTAGTATACCAACAGCGGCTATGACGCCGAATTTACCACCGGGTCTGCTCCAGTATGATTTTAATTTCTGCTGGGTGTCTGTGGGGAAGATCTGTGTTTCCATAGTTTATAGCGTAGTCTGAATTTTGTTTATATCGTCTGAAATTTTTCGCATCATCGCTTCTGAAGCCAGTGTGTAGCCATGCTTGTTACGAGCCAACCTGGTTTCTTCTTCGTTAATAGCCCCTTTTAACTTGCCAATAGAAATCTGTGAATCAGTGATCTCTTTTGTTAATCGTTGAATCATCTCTGAATGCTTCACAATCAATTCTTCAAGACTCTGAAGCTCCTTCTTTTTGATACCGATGTCTTTATCACCTTTATCGCTTGCCAGCTTTTCGAACTTGGCCTTATCAAGGCTAATCAGTTCTTTGTACTTGGCAGCAGACTCAACCAGTGTTTGCTTTGTCATGCCTTGAATAGCAAGTGAAGCAAAAGTGGCTGATATCCTGGCTTTCTCATCCTTTATGTGAGCCTCAAGTGTTTCCATCATCTTCCAGAACTCATAGTAGTCGGGGCCAGGTAAATTGGCTTGCTCGAACATCTTCTCGAAGTGTTTTTCGAATTTGTCCAGTTCTTCGGCATTCATGCTCTGACTGGTAAATTCTGTCTTCGGGGTCGAAGGCGTACTGGATGAAGATGAGTTTTGAGTTGTTGAGTTTTCCTGTTCCTCTTCGAATTCTACAAAGAGGTTCATTGCTTTTTTGAAAATGCCGGACATAGTTTTAGCGAGAGTTTATGGTAAGTTCAGGTAAAAATTCTTAAAGGTTCAGTTTCCAAATATAATTAGAAACAAACAAAAGGCTCACTGTCTTAAGGGTTTACCTTATGATATTGGTATAACTTAAATTAAGTGTAAATCAGCCTGTTACTTAGGAATTGGACGGGGGATCGCTGATCATCTGGTTTGCTATGCTTGAAATTGAGAGATTAAACGAAGCGCGTTTGCAATAGATGCACTTTTTAATAAAAATATATTTAGTCGATTTTATGCTCTAAAGTCATCCAATTCAGCTTTTTTACGTTGTAAATCCATTTTTAAGGAAAAGATTTGAATCCCGAATACCATTGATCCAGCTATGACAAAGACGCGTATAACACCTGAATTAATTCTATCTGAGCTGGTATTCACTACTTCGCGAAGCAGTGGCCCGGGTGGACAGAATGTAAATAAGGTCAATTCGAAAGTCACGCTGAAATGGGACGTGAGGGGTTCTACTATCCTCAATGATGAAGAAAGGGAAGTAATTCTTGCTAAACTAGCAACCAAACTTACTGGTGATGGTGCTCTGCTTCTCACAGCTCAGGAAAAACGCACTCAGCTTCAGAATAAAGAAGCTGCTATTCTGAAGTTAGAGAAGTTGTTAGCTAAAGCTTTTGAAAAGAAGAAAGTCAGGAAAGCAACCAAGCCATCAAAAGCATCTGTTCAGAACCGGATTGATAAAAAGAAAAAGAATTCTGAGAAGAAGCAGTGGAGGCAGAAATTCTAGCGTTGCATCTTTGACTTACTTCTTGTTTTCATTCTGGTAATAATCAGGATTACTCCAAAACTTAATAACAGAAGAGCTATTCCTATAGCTGTAGCACCACTATTTACCTTCGGGAAGTCAATGACATTGCCCGATAAAAATAACACTATGGTAGCTCCTGTAAAAAGTATGAAGGACGAAATACGTTTATTCTTCATGACAGGTAGGTTAATGTATCTCATAAAGATAATAACATTTGCTAAAAAAGCAACTGTGGACTATAGCCTAAAAATAAGGTTCGTTTACTGTCCCTTGTTGGATCGCATCATTTCAGAATAACCCTGGCCAGTGCCAAGAGCTATAACAGCCATTGTTATACGCTTCGTTTTTGTCTGTATGGTCTTGGCACTTTCAATCCATTTACTGAAGTAATTCTGATGTGACTTAGGAAGCGTTTTGAAAAACTCATAGGCGCGCGGTTCATCTTTAAGGCAGGCCACGAAGTCGGCTGATAGAGTAAGAGCTCGCTCATCCAGCTCCAGTTGTACTTGCAAAATATCACCTTCACCTTTGCCAAGGGCCTTACGTGTTGGGCCGTTAAGTGGATATATAAACTTACCTTCTCCCATTGGTATTAAAGCAGCTTTTTGAATGGGATGCTGATCAAGTTTACCCTTTACCC
>DATJHZ010000083.1:0-27443 GCA_035493595.1 Cyclobacteriaceae bacterium
CTTTAAAGTAACGGGTACTGAAAAAGGTATCACGGCTTGCCAAATGGACTTGAAAGTTGATGGTCTGACATACGATGTTTTAAAAGAAGCATTATTACAAGCTAAGGAAGGTCGTCTTCATATTCTGAACGAAATGAAGAAAACATTGTCTGCAACTCGTAGTGATCTTAAGCCACATGCTCCACGTTCAGTTGTTCTCACTATCGAGAAAGACATGATCGGTGCGGTAATCGGCCCAGGTGGAAAAGTTGTTCAGGATATTCAAAAGACCAGTGGTGCTACTGTTGTTATTGAAGAAGTTGGAAACCAAGGTCTTGTTAGCGTGTTCGCTAACGATCAGACCGCTATGGATATGGCCCTTAAGCGCATAAAAGCGATTGTAGCAATACCTGAAGTAGGTCAGGTTTATGATGGTAAAGTGAAGTCTATCATGCCTTTCGGTGCATTTGTTGAATTTATGGCCGGTAAAGACGGTTTGTTACATATCTCTGAAATTAAGTGGGAGCGCCTCGAAACAATGGATGGCGTGCTCGAAGTAGGTGAGGAGATAAAAGTTAAATTGATAGAAGTAGACAAGAAAACCGGTAAATTCCGTCTTTCAAGAAAAGTTCTGTTGCCAAGGCCACCAAAACCGGAAACAACACCGACTGAATAATCGTTGTATCTTAAATTGACAGGAACTATCTTTTAACGTTATATTGTTACACAAACGAATTGAAAAGACTGAATGAGACAACTAAAGATTAGTAAACAGATCACCAACCGTGAAAGCCAATCTCTGGATAAATATCTTCAGGAAATTGGAAAGGTTGATCTGCTTACACCCGATGAGGAGGTTGAGCTGGCGAAAAGAATTAAAGAAGGGGATCAAATTGCATTAGAGAAACTTACAAAAGCAAATTTGCGCTTTGTGGTTTCAGTAGCGAAACAATATCAAAATCAGGGACTTTCTCTTGGTGACTTAATAAATGAAGGTAATTTGGGGCTTATTAAAGCAGCACAACGCTTCGATGAAACCCGTGGTTTTAAATTTATTTCTTACGCTGTATGGTGGATTCGTCAATCTATCCTACAGGCACTTGCTGAACAGTCTCGTATCGTGCGCCTGCCTTTGAACAGGGTAGGTTCATTAAATAAAATTTCAAAAACTTTTTCTGAGCTGGAACAAAAATATGAGCGTGAGCCTTCACCTGAAGAACTCGCAGAAGTATTAGATGTTACAACAGCAGAAGTTGTTGACACCATGAAGATTTCAGGTCGCCATGTATCGATGGACGCACCATTTGTTCAAGGTGAAGAAAACAGTCTTCTTGATGTATTAGAAAATGACAGTGAAGAAACACCAGACTCAGGTCTGATGAATGACTCCCTGAGAAGAGAAGTACAGCGTGCCCTTTCAACGCTAACACAACGTGAGGCAGATGTGATCACCCTTTACTTTGGATTGAATGGTGAGCACGCTATGACCCTTGAGGAGATCGGTGAGAAGTTCAACCTTACCCGTGAGCGTGTTCGTCAAATCAAAGAAAAAGCGATCAGACGCTTACGACATACTTCAAGAAGCAAAGCTTTGAAACCTTACTTAGGTTAAAATACGTTATAATTAAATATTGCAAGGGTCTTCTTATGGAGACCCTTTATTATTACAAAAGATTAAAGCCCAACGTACAATGGATAACAAAACAGTTAAAGTGCTCATCATTGGTTCTGGTCCTGCTGGTTATACAGCCGCAATTTATGCTGCCCGTGCAGGTCTTAAGCCCGTACTTTATACAGGAGGACAACCTGGAGGTCAGCTCACAACAACAAATGATGTAGAGAACTTTCCAGGCTATCCTGATGGCATCAATGGCCCTCAGATGATGGTCGATCTTCAGAAGCAGGCTGAGCGTTTTGGTACAACGATAAATTATGGCCTAGTAACTGCCGTTGATTTTTCTGGCTGGCCACACAAAGTTACAGTTGATGAAAAAGAAGTGATTATAGCAGAAACTGTTATTATCGCTACAGGTGCTACTGCAAAATATTTAGGACTTCCATCAGAAACGAAATATGCTAACCATGGTGTATCAGCTTGTGCTGTATGTGATGGTTATTTTTATCGTGGTAGAGAAGTTGCCGTAGTAGGTGCTGGTGATTCTGCAGCAGAAGAGTCAACGTACCTGGCTAATCTTTGCACAAAGGTTCACCTCATAGTAAGACGTGATGAAATGCGTGCTTCCAAAATTATGCAGCAACGCGTTATGAACACGCCTAACATTGAAGTACACTGGAGTACAGAGACAGAAGAAATTCTTGGTGATGACAGTGGCGTTACAGGTGCTCGCATTGTGAATACCAAAACAGGAGAGAAGAAGATATTACCAGTTCAGGGTTTCTTCCTTGCGATAGGTCATAAACCAAATACCGATATTTTTAAAGACTATCTTGATATGGATGAAACCGGCTACATTAATGTTAAGCCAGGTTCTACTAAAACTAATGTTGAAGGAGTGTTTGCCGTAGGCGATGCTGCTGACAGAGTTTATCGTCAGGCTATTACTGCTGCTGGTACAGGCTGCATGGGTGCACTTGACGCTGAGAAATTTCTGGTAGCAAAAGAAATGGAGGCCGTTCATTAAATCAGATTCTTAATTCAATACCACCACCTATGAAACTTGATATTCTTGTACTATGCGCTCATCCTGATGATGCCGAATTAGGATGCGCAGGTACATTGGCGAGTCATATTGCAAAGGGTCATAAAGTTGGTATTGTTGATTTAACCCGAGGTGAACTTGGTACCCGTGGTACTGCAGAAGATCGCGATCGTGAGGCAGCAGAGTCGGCAAAAATTCTGGGTGTTCATGCTCGCGAAAATCTTGGCCTGAAAGACGGTTTTTTCCAGAATACAAAAGAAGATCAGCTTAAAGTTATCCAGGCTATTCGTAAATATCAGCCATCCATAGTTTTAACAAATGCTGTTCAGGATCGGCACCCTGATCACGGAAAGGGAGCCCATCTCACGTATGATTCATGTTTCCTTTCAGGGTTGATAAAGATTGAGACCTTTGATGAGAAGGGTAACAAACAAGCAGCCTGGAGACCCGGAGCAGTTTATCATTTTATTCAAAGTCAATTTATCAAACCTGACTTTGTCGTTGACATCTCAAATTATTGGGAGATCAAAATGAAAGCGATCATGGCTTTCAAAACACAATTCTACAATCCTGACAGTAAAGAGCCTGAGACATACATTTCAAGTCCTGAGTTTCTGCGAATGGTAGAATCTCGTGCCACTGAGTTAGGGCATGCCATAGGCGTTAAGCATGGTGAAGGATTTACCGTAAGTCGTTACCCCGGAGTGAGATCATTATTTGATCTCATTTGATCAGGGAGCCAGACGGTGTATTTTCCAATCATTATCTACCAGTGTAAATTCAATCCGATCATGAAGGCGACTGGGTCTTCCTTGCCAGAATTCAATTAAGAGCGGAGTGACTTGATATCCCCCCCATTGGTTGGGCCGGGGTAATGTTTCCTGGTTAACAAATCTTGATTCAATCTGCTTTACTCTTTCCTCTAAAATTGCCCGATCATTAATGATAGAACTTTGGGGAGAAGACCATGCTCCAATCTGAGAGCCACGAGGTCGGCTAACAAAGTAGGCGTCTGAAACTGAGGATTCTACTCGCTCTGCAGTTCCCTCAATCCGCACTTGCCTTTCAAGTTCGGGCCAAAAGAATGTTAAGGCGCACGCTGTATTTTGCTCCAGTTCTCTGCCTTTTTTACTCTGATAATTAGTGTAGAATTGAAACTTACCAGCTTCTATTCCCTTCAATAACACAATGCGTGACGATGGTCTCCCGTTTTCATTAATAGTGGCCAGATTCATGGCATTTGGCTCTAATGCATCACTTTTCAGGACTTCATCAAACCACAATTGGAATTGTTTAATAGGGTCTTTTTGGATTGTTGAGATGTCTAATGTCTCTTTTGAGTATTCTTTTCGCAGATCGGCTATGGTTTGCATACGGTTGCAATTTTAATTGTTATTTTAACCCGTCTAATTAATTTGTTAAGGATGGCGACGAAGTATTTCATTGAGCTATTGAAAGTGTAATATTTCCTTAAATTTAAGTTTGTATTTTATGTTCAGCGCAATAAACCCCACAACTTAATGGAGTTTTTCAAATACAAGAATAAGATAAAACCTGAGAAGGGAAGGCTTCTGATATCAGAACCTTTTTTACCTGATCCGAATTTTGAACGCACTGTTGTACTCTTGTGTGATCATAACGAAGAGGGATCTTTTGGGTTTGTATTAAATAAGCCATCCATTTTGAAAGTTAGTGAAGTAATGGAAGAGGCGCTGAATCTGGATGAAGTTGTTTACGTTGGTGGTCCGGTACAGCAGGATACGTTACATTTTATTCATCGTAATACCAGTGTTGAAAATGCTACTGAAATTTTAGAAGGAATAAGCTGGGGTGGAAGTTTTGAGAGTTTGGTACTTTTAATGCAGACGCATCAAATCTCGCAAGCTAATATTCGTTTCTTTTTAGGATATAGTGGTTGGGGTCCGGGACAACTGGAAAAAGAATTGGAAGAAGATTCATGGATTGTATGTGATTATGTTAGTGATAAGTTTTTATTTGAAACTG
Source organism: Cyclobacteriaceae bacterium (assembly GCA_035493595.1). Lineage (GTDB taxonomy): Bacteria > Bacteroidota > Bacteroidia > Cytophagales > Cyclobacteriaceae > DATCRE01. The sequence goes on from DATJHZ010000083.1 coordinate 4,644, forward strand.
AACCAACCCTGATGTGGAAAAAGGCGTTGGAGAGCATGGGAGGACGGTTTTCTGTCTATTCTAACTATCCGACTGATCCACGATTGAATTAAGCATTTTTAGTAACTTTACACAAAAGCGCAGTAATGGACTTGACCATGGCAATGGAAGCAGACAAAAGAGAGCAGGAAAATGTACAACCCGGGTTGGTAGAAAACCATGGTAAGGAACTACATTCCGAGGTAGATCTCTCTGAACGTGATGAGATAACCACCGACACAATTGACGATGAGGTTCACGTTGATTATTCTCATTTCACCAAAAAAGAATTTGCCGAACTGATCAAGGAACTTTCAAAGGAAAACAATTTTAAAAAATCAGATACCATCATCCGTGAGATAAAACCTCTGTTTGATGAGATCCGTGATAAGGAAAGAGCAGATGCTCTTCAACGCTTTATAAACAACGGTGGTGTTGCCGAAGATTTTGATTACAAAGGAGATGAGTACGATACTATTTTCGATGCCAATCTGAAACTCATCCGCGACAGGAAGACACAATATTTTAAGCAACTTGAAGATTCTAAAATCACCAACCTGCATAAAAAGGAAGAGCTCATAGAGAAACTTCGTCAGTTGGTTGATGGGCATGATAACACGAATCAGTTTGATGCCTTTAAAGAAATACAAAAAGAATGGAAAGCCACAGGTGCAGTTCCTGGTCCGCAGGCTAAAACATTATGGGCTAATTACCATGCACTAGTTGATCGGTTCTATGACACTCAAAGTATCTATTTCGAATTAAAAGAATTAGACCGCAGAAAAAATCTGGAGTTAAAACTAGAACTCTGCGCACGTGCAGAGCGTCTTGCCGGTGTTGATATTATTAAAGATGCAATTCGCGAATTGAATGAGTTGCACCATGAATTCAAACACGTTGGCCCGGTGCCAATGGAAGAAAAAGAAAAGACATGGCAACGCTTTAAGGTAGCATCTGATGCTGTCTACGCTCGTCGTGATCAGTATATTGAAAAGCTTCAGCACGAACTTCAGACAAACTACGATGAAAAGCATAAGTTGACTGAAGCAGTACAGGCTTTCGTTTCTTTTAACTCCGATCGTATTAAAGACTGGAATGAAAAGACCAAAGAAGTTCTTGAACTTCAAAAGAAGTGGGATACTTTCGGTGGACTGCCTCGTGCCAAAGCAAAAGAAGTTAATAAAAGTTTTTGGTCAGCTTTCAAGACCTTCTTCAATAACAAAAATGCTTTCTTTAAAAAGTTAGATGAAGAGCGTGATCGTAATCTTCAATTGAAATATGAGTTGGTGAAGAAAGCCAATGAATTGAAAGAAAGTAATGATTGGGATAAGAGCTCTAACGAACTCAAAGAACTTCAATCTAAATGGAAAGATATAGGTCCGGTGCCAGAGAAATTCCGAGAGAAAGTTTTTAAAGAATTTAAGGATGCCTGCGATTATTTCTTTGAGCAACGACGTGGCCAGCAAGGTAAAGTTGAAGTTGAGCAGATTGAAAATCTGAAACAGAAACAAGCCATCTGTGAAGAATTAGAAAAGCATACACAAGAGCAGACTACGTCTGTTGAAATTCTTGAAGCTCTTCAGGAAAAGTATAATGGAATAGGGTTCGTTCCTAAAAAAGAAGTGAGTACAATTCGTAATCGCTTCAACGATGCTGTAAATAAATTTGTGCATGCATTAAAAGATCTTTCAGAAGATCAGAAGAATCGTGTACTGTTAGAGAGTCAGTTAAACGACTTGCGCAAAGACCCTATGGGCGACCAGAAGATCTATGCCAAGGAACAAGCTATCCGTAAGAAGATCAGCAAAGTGGAAGAAGATATTGCTATTCTGAAAAACAATCTTGAATTCTTTGGACGCTCTAAAAATGCAGACAAATACAAGGATGAATTTAACGAGAAAATAAAGGAATCTTCAGAGCATTTGAAGCAGTTAAAAGATCAATTAAAAATGCTTCGTACAGTTTCTTAAAACTTTATTTGCAAAGTAGAGAGTAACTATTATTTTTGCACCTCCAATTTACAACAGAGTAGTTGGAATAGCCCTTAAAAGCTAGTTTAAAGCCTCCTTAGCTCAGCTGGTAGAGCAACTGACTTGTAATCAGTAGGTCATTGGTTCGATTCCGATAGGGGGCTCTCAAATAAAAAGGCGATCTTAAAAAGATCGCCTTTTTTATTTACACGTGGTGATCCTAAACCCGGTAATGACTCATAGCTTTTGCTAGCGGCTCGCTGTTCTTTTTTTGTCATTTACGTATTCCAAAATGTCACCTGGCTGGCAGTCTAATGCTTTGCAAATTGCTTCTAAGGTGCTAAAACGAATTGCTTTCGCCTTACCTGTCTTTAAAATAGAGAGGTTAGATAATGTCAGATCAACTCTTTCGGAAAGTTCATTCAGAGAGACTTTTCGTTTCGCCATCATCACGTCTAAGTTTACAATGATTGGCATGGCTTAAATGGTTAAGTCATTTTCAGATTTCATATCGATGGCATTCTGCAGGATTTTTTCAAATATTGCTGCAGCCGTTGCCACTACGATAGAAGCAAAAGTAGTCACCATACAAATCGCAAGAAAACCAGCAGGGTCATCGTCCTTATGATGGGATATCTTTATGTATAGTCCTGCCATCACAATTAAAATACTGAATACAATGGCACAATACTTTATACTCTTTAAAGCTCCAACAGAGTTTGATGAGAATACTTTATTTTGTCCGATGTATCCCAGTAATCTGAACGCTTTATACAGCGCAACGAAGAAAGCGATTGATGCTGCGTATCCATACAAGATGAACGGGTCAGCGTAAATGCTTAACAAGTCTAAGTTTGTGGCTCTTCCCTCGGTTAAAGGAAATCGAATCAAAACGGCAAGCACCACAATACCAATAAGCACAATGACTGCCTGAAGAAATATTGTCGAGATTCTTTTCATAAATGATTTTACAATTTTAGATTCTATTGTAATAATAATAAATAATTATCGATAAACAATAAATATTTATTGTATTTAGAAAATGTCGAAAGTAGACAATTCTGTATTGCCGTTTACAACTAAGGGTTTGCATTATGGGTAGACAATATCAGTTGGCGATGACATTTTGATCACTCGCTAATCATACAAAAAACCAGAATTAAATCTAATTCGATTGAAATTGCTTGAAATAGCGTTTTCGATACTGAATAGATTTTATTTTTGTTACCTTAGATTTCAGGTTCTGATAAAAACCTGCGATAAGCCTTTAATTATAGCACTATAATTTGCCCTTATATTATTTCTGAAATGGAGAGAAAAGAGATAGAATTTGATCAGGCGAAGATGCTTAAACTGTTTGCTGAGGGAAGCGAGCACGCATTTACACAGATTTATGAGCGGTACCAGGACAGAGTTTTTGTTACGGCTTTTTCTATTTTAAAGGACAGAGAGTTAGCCAATGATATTGTTCAGGAAATATTTCTTCAGGTGTGGAACAGACGCATTGCGTTTGCCCAGGTGAGCAACCTCGAGGCATTTATTTATACCATGGCAAAGAACCTGACATTAACGTATCTAAGAGACAGGTCCACTGAAATTGCCGCTTCTTATCAATATTCGCAGACACGTAATCTTGTCGATAACTCCATTGAGAACAATATAACGGAACAGGATTATGAATTGATTCTTAACCAGACACTTGAACAGCTTCCTCTTCAACAACGCAGGGTCTATCAACTTTCAAGAGTTGAAGGGTTGAAACATGAAGCTATTGCCATGCAGTTGAAGATTTCTGATAGTACAGTAAATAATCTCCTGACCACGGCGCTAAAATCAATTCGAAGACGCCTCAAACCACATATTGGTTTAATGATTATAGCCATTATTGATTCCACGGATCGGCTTTTTTAATCATCTTTTCTCTTTATCAAAAAAAAATTCATTCCCATCTAGTTATTGCCTGGCTGTAATGAGTCTTATCTATAAGCACCACTAAAATAGGTTTTCAGGTGCCTACAATTGTTTTTTTAATGTGTAAACGAGTTGAGCAAATGCTGCGATTCTCCAAAGATGTGAAATCAATATTATGAGCAGATTTAAAACCCTTCTTCAATTATATATCGAAAATAAAGCTAGCGAGCGAGAGGTTGCAGAGCTAATGAATCTCATTCATGACGATGCAAACAAAGCGACATTTAACCAGGTTCTCGATGAGATACTCCTTACTGATCATAAGGGCCAGGGACAAACTGAAGAAGAACGTTCTGCCTCTCTTAAGCAGATTCTTTCCGGAGAGAAAAGGTCAGGAGTTAGTCGAATGAAAATAGTTTGGATGGCGGCCGCCGCAATATCATTGCTGGTACTCGTTGGGTTAGGACTTTATAAAAATGAGTTACCCGCAATTTCAAAACAAGATGACAACGTTATGACTATCTCGGGTAGAGACTTTGTTCTCATGCCAGACGGTAGTACCATAACCTTGAAAGAAGGAAGTGAACTTACTTATGCTAAATCATTCGGAGTTACGAACCGGGAAGTTACACTTGAAGGAGAAGCTTTCTTTGATGTTGCTCACAATGCTTCAATACCTTTTAAAGTACATACCGGTAAAATTATAACAACAGTTCTTGGTACTGCATTCAACATCTCTTCTCAGCAAGAGAAAATTGTAGTCACTGTTACGCGAGGCAAGGTATCAGTTGGTGATGAAAGCAAACGGTATGATGTAATAACGCCAAATGAACAGATTGCTGTGAACACGCTTACAGGTGTGTATAAGAAAGCGGTTGTTGATTCAGTAGAGGTGATGCAATGGAAGAAAGATTATTTTATTCTTGAAAGTGCTACCATTGAGCAGGCTGCAATGCAGATTGAAAAGCGCTTCAACGTAAAAGTTATTATTACCAATGAGAATTTGAAGAAGTGTACTATCAGTGCATGGTTTCTGAATAATGAAAGTCTGGAACAAGTAATCAAAGGTGTTAGTGCAGTGCAACAGGCAACCTTCACTATAAAAGATGATTTAATAACTATTGAAGGTGGAATTGGATGTGGAGAATGAGTGATGAACTTATGAGTATATTTTTTAACAGTTAACTATAACCTAAATCCTATAACTATGATAAGAGATTCTACACCTAACGATTCGTAACGCCGCATAATCATCACAAAGTACCCAGGCAGGTACAGCTCACAATTACAGAATTAAAAAAAAAGATACCCAGAACGGGGAAGGTTAGGGTATTGTCTTTTGAATTTGAAACTGATTTGTGAAATGCTTTGGGTCTGCTTTGGAATGTAAACCCAAAAAGACCACCCCCGGAGGGAAGCCGGGGATGGCAAAACGTCCTTAACAATTTTTTGCTCAATTATTAAAAACTATTAAAGGTATGAATTTTCTATTCACAGAACCAGAGGGTTCTACGCGACAGGGTGCCTGTTCAGTGAGCTCTCGCAAATGGATATTTTTTATGCGCGTGAGTTTTGTTTATATAATACTATTAACCTGCAGCATAGAGTTATTGAAAGCTCACACGGGCTATGGGCAAGGGTTGGATAAACGAGTTACCGTTGAGATGAAAAATGAAAATCTTACTTCACTTTTTCAAAAGCTCAAACGAGAAACGAGACTATCTTTTGTATTTCCAACACATGAAGCTGCCGCTTATTCAGTAAATCTTTCCCACACAGAACGTTCTGTGAGAGAGATTTTAGATATCGTTCTAAAAGGTAAAAACCTTACTTACAGACTTGAAGAAAATACAGTTTACATAGTAGTTGCCAGCAACAGGCAAGGAGTGACGCTGAATGAGGATTCAGTTGAAGCTAAGGTGGAGAATGATGACTATGCTATGATGAGTTCACTTATTGTAAAAGGTGTAGTGAAAGATGAAAATGGTGAAGTTATGCCTGGTGTGAACATCTTGATAAAGGGAACGAACACGGGCACAAGCACTGATCGGGATGGGAACTATAACATTTCTGTTCCTGATAATGAAAGTGTTTTAGTTTTTTCATTTGTTGGCTACAAGATAATTGAAGAGAAAGTAGGAGAGCGGTCGGTGGTTAACATAACCATGGTTGCTGATGTATCAAGCTTAAATGAAGTTGTTATTGTTGCCTATGGAGACCAGCAGCGGAAGGAAGCTGTGGTTGGTTCTGTTACATCCATTAAGCCGTCTGAATTAAAAATTCCTGCCAGTAACTTAACAAATGCCATGGCTGGTCAGATTGCAGGTGTGATTGCATATCAGCGCACTGGTCAACCCGGACAAGACAATGCATCATTTTTTGTGCGTGGTGTTACAACATTTGGATACAGACAAAATCCGTTGATATTAATTGATAATGTTGAATTAACAGCCTCGGATTTAGCAAGACTTCAGGTAGATGATATTGCCAGTTTTTCGATTCTTAAAGATGCAAGTGCTACGGCTCTGTATGGTGCACGAGGTGCTAATGGTGTAATTCTTGTCACAACAAAACAAGGTAAGGAGGGAGCAACAAAAATTAATTTCCGGTTGGAGAATTCTTTCTCTCAATCTGTAAAAACAATTGAGTTAGCCGATCCCATCACGTACATGAATCTCTACAATGAAGCAACGGTAACACGAGATCCATTAGCTCAACGGCCGTTTGATCAGAACAAGATTATTAACACACAGGCAACCTTGAATGGTGCACCGGGCAGCAATGCCAACGTATATCCCGCTGTTGACTGGCTTGGTTTGCTTTTCAAAAAGAGAACATCTACACAGCGGGCAAACCTGAGTGTGAGTGGAGGTGGAGGTGTGGCTCGTTATTATATCGCATCTTCTTACAACGTTGATAATGGTATCTTAAGAGAAGATCCAAGAAACAATTCAGATAACAATGTTAAATTCAGGAGTTATCAACTACGATCGAATGTTAATGTTGATGTTACAAAGACGACTGAGTTTGTTGTAAGGTTATCAGGGTTGTTCAATGAATATAACGGGCCTCTATCAGCAGATGGTTCATTTTCAACTGACCTTTATAATTATGCTGTTCATACGAGCCCTGTATTATTTCCAGCATATTATCAACCGGATGCCGCAAATAAGAACACGCAGCACATTTTATTTGGAAACATAGGATCGAATAATAACGTGCAGTACAATAATCCTTATGCAGCAATGCTAAGGGGGCATAAGAATTCTTCTGAATCCAGAATGTCAGCACAGATGGAGCTTCATCAGAATTTTGATTTCCTGATCAAGGGGTTAAGCTTTCGCGGAATATTCAATACAAACCGATATTCATATTTTGATTCGCAGATGGCTTATTCGCCATTTTATTATAATATCAGTTCTTACAACAAGGAGACAGATCAATATAAGCTTGCATGGATTAATCCGAACCCTACAGGCTATAACGTAGCTACCGAATATTTGACATATTCACCTGGTCAGCCAAGTCTAAATTCATTTTTATACTTCCAGGGTGCACTTAATTATAGTAAGACGTTGGGGAATCACTCCATTAGCAGTTCTATGATTGTAACACGTCAGCAAACATTATATTCAAATGCAAAAGATCCTAAGACGAATTATCAGGTTGCTACTTTGCAGTATGCATTGCCATACAGAAACTTGGGTCTTGCAGGCAGGTTGACGTATTCATTTAAAGAAAAATATTTTGTTGAAGGTAACTTTGGTTACAATGGTTCTGAGCGTTTTTCAAAAAACCATCGGTTTGGATTTTTTCCAACGGTTGGAGCGGGCTGGGTTATTTCAAACGAAAAGTTTTGGGAGCGATACGCTTCAGTTGTTGATTATTTAAAACTCCGCGCCAGTTATGGTCTGGTGGGTAATGATGCCATTGGAAATCAGCGGTTCTTTTATTTGTCTGATGTGAATTTAAGTGGCGGAGGAAACTATGCTTCCTTTGGTACCAATAATACATATAGCAGAAATGGAGTTTACATCAATAGCTATGAAAACCCTTCGGTTACATGGGAGACTTCAAGACAGGAAAATCTGGCACTTGAGTTAAATGTATTCAAGGATCTTAATATAGTAGCGGAGATTTATAATTATTACCGCTATAACATTCTTATGGATCGTGCCTCTATCCCAACAACAATGGGATTGGAAGCTATTAATCCAAATACAAACAGACCAGACGTTAGTGCCAACATTGGTACTGCACGATCAAGCGGATTGGATCTCTCTTTAAATTATAAGAAAGCTTATAATGATAATACGTTCATTACTATCCGATCTAATTTAACATATGCCAGAAGTAAATATGTGAATTATGAAGAGCCTCAGTATGCTGAAGCTTATCGCTATCGATCAGGGCAACCGATCAATCGTAACTATGGTTATATCGCGGAGAGATTATTTGTTGATGATCAGGAAGCACGGAATTCTCCGGCACAAATTTTTTCAACCAACGGCATACCTCCTAAAGGCGGGGATATTAAATACAGAGATCTGAATCATGACGGAGTAATCAATAGTGCCGACATGACGTTTCTTGGATTTCCACAGACACCTCAGATTGTATATGGTTTTGGTTTTTCAGCACGACGGAAGAATTTTGATTTATCAGCTTTTTTCCAAGGGCAGGCACGTGTTACACTTTTTATTGATCCAACACGTACAAGTCCTTTCATACCAAGTCCTGATCAATACATTGGTGGTAATACACAATTGCTGAAAGCTTATGCCGACAACCATTGGTCAGAAGAAAATCAGAATTTGTATGCCTTATATCCGCGACTCGGAACTACCAATGCAAGCATAGAAAATAATCTTCAAACCAGTACATGGTGGATGCGTGACGGAAGTTTTCTTCGACTTAAATCTGTTGAGGTAGGATTCACTGTTCCCAAGAAGATTGTTAATAAAATGAAGATGTCCAATTGCCGGATATATTTCAACGGATTGAATCTGTTAGTGTTCAGTCACTTTAAAATGTGGGATCCTGAACAAGGTGGAAATGGATTCAACTATCCGATTCAGAAAGTATATAATATTGGTATCAATCTGAATATTTAAAAATCAAAACTGAAGGAAAGTATCATTCTCATTTTGACTTGTTATGACTACTTCTAATTCATTCTTAATGAAATAATAAATATGAAAGCATTTTATACATATCTCGCAAGTATAACGCTCATTTTGCTAGTCGTTTCATGTGGTGACTACCTTGATGTAACCCCGGATAACGTTGGTACGCTTGATTATGCATTTCGAAATCGTAATGAAGCTGAGAATTATTTGTTCTCCTGTTACGCCTATTTGCAACGATCAAGCGATGCTGTAGTCAATCCTGGTTTCACAACCTCGTCTGAAATTATTTATCCCAATAATTTAACACAACATCCTATTAATGAAACGGGATTTAACCTGATAAGAGGTACACAAAATACAGGCTCACCTGGGCTAAACAGCTGGGATGGTGAGAATGGAAATTACAGTTTGTACAGATCCATTCGCATTTGCAACATTATGTTAGAGAACATTGATAAACCTATTGATCTCACACCTGAAGAAAAAACACGATGGATTGCAGAAACTAAATTTTTGAAAGCTTACTATCATTATAGCTTGATGCGCATGTATGGTCCCGTTCCGATTATTGACAAGAACTTGCCCATCTCGAGTTCTAAGGACGAAGTTAGAGTAAGCAGAGCGCCACTTGATTCAGTTGTGAATTACGTAGTGAGATTGCTGGATGAGGCTGCCGTTGATTTACCACTTACTATTTCAAATCCAACAAAAGAGTTGGGCCGAATAACACGATTGATAGCGCTTAGTGTAAAAGCAGAAGTGTTGGTAACAGCAGCAAGTCCTTTGTTTAACGGTAATCCGGATTACGCAGGTTATAAAGATGGAAATGGTGTTGAACTTTTTTCTTCAGCGTATGATGCAGGTAAATGGCAACGCGCCGCTGATGCTTGCAAGATTGCTATCGATGAATGTCTCAACCAGGGATTAAAATTATACACATTCGTACCACCTGCAAATATTTCATCACTCTCAGATGAATTAACAAATGTCTTGACCTTACAAAATGCCGTAACAGAAAAATGGGAAGTAAACCCGGAGTTGATCTGGGCTCTCAATCCTGTTTTTGATTATCAAGGTTATGGCACACCTCGAATGACTTCAAAGTCGGTGGTGAATATTTTTTCAAATCCATCAACGTTTGCTGTTCCACTCTCTACCGCTGAATTATTTTATACAGATCATGGTGTTCCCATAAATGAAGATAACACGTGGGATTATTCAAAACGATATGCTATACAAACAGGTACGGATGACAGTCGCTATTATGTAAAGACTGGCTATCAGACAGCGCGAGTAAACTTTAACAGAGAGCCAAGATTTTATGCAAGTGTTGCGTTTGATGGTGGTATTTGGTTTGGTAATGGTATCTATGATCAGAACAATCCATTTTATGTACAGGCAAGAGGAAACACTTCTTTAGCCGGACCAAAAGATCGTAACACCATAAACATTACCGGGTACTGGCCTAAGAAGCTTGTGCACTATCAATCCGTTTATGATGATGGATTTCAACCGGTACATTTTCATTTACCCAAGATGCGTTTGTCAGGACTTTATCTTTTATATGCTGAGGCATTAAACGAAGCGAGTGGTCCAACGGCTGACGTATACTCTTATGTGAACCAAGTTAGGCAACGAGCAGGGATTCCTACAGTAGAAGCTGCGTGGACTACGTACTCTCGTAACCCTTCCAAAATTTCAACGAAAGAGGGTATGCGTGAGATCATTCATCACGAAAGAAGAATTGAATTATGTTTTGAAGCACAAAGCGGATGGGATCTCCGACGCTGGAAAGAATTACAGGAAGTACTGAGTAAGCCCTTGCAAGGCTGGGATATTTTTGAAACCGAGCCTGAGAATTATTACAGACCACAAACTGTAATAACACCTCTTTTTGGACTTCGTGATTATTTATGGCCGATAAAACAGTATGATCTGGTTGTTAATCCCAATCTCTCACAAAACCCTTACTGGTAGATAACCTGGTACAAGTTTCAATTAACTGACATGATATGAAAAAGTATATTATAAGATATTCACTAAAAATACTGGGATCGGTTTTTATTTCACTTTTGTTTTTATTGACAAGTTGTGACGAGAAAAACTTTAATGATCCCGTTTCAGACGATCATACAAAGCCTGGAGTAATTACAAACATTGAGGTTCATAATTTTAATGGTGGGGCATATATAATTTATACGTTGCCATCTTCTGATAACCTGCTATATGTTTCAGCAGAATATATGATTAATGAAAAGAAATCAAGACAGACCAAAGCAAGTTACTATTCTGATACCATTACGGTTAGTGGTTTTGCAAATGCGGCTGAGTATGATGTTACGTTGTATTCTGTTAGCAGAGCAAATGTAAAGTCAGATCCTGTTGTTGTAAAGGTACATCCTGATACTCCACCGTATCAATTAGTAAAACCTACTATCACCATCGATACAGATTTTGGAGGTGTTAACATAAAAGCAATTAATTCACTCAAGCAACCTATTGGCTTAATTCTTATGGCGTATGATTCTTCTACGGATTCATTTGAAGTTGAAGATCAATACTACACAAAGAGTGATACCATTAATTATTCGGTTCGGGGATATGAAAACAAGGAACGCGAGTTTCGTGTATATGTAACAGATCAGTATGGAAATATTTCGGAAACAGTAAGTCAGACATTGACACCGCTTTTCGAGGAGTTATTGGATAAAAGTAAATTCTTCACATACAATCTTCCGAGTGATAGCAAGATTGGTTACGGCTGGAACTTACCGTATTTATGGGATGACAAAACTGATGGCTATTCAAGTGGTTGGCATACTGAACCAGGCGGATCAATTCCAATGCTGTGTACATTTGGCATTGGTGTTACAGCAAAGCTAAGTCGTTTTATGCTTTGGGAGCGACCAGACAATTTTGCCTATGGTCATGGTAATCCTAAGAACTTTAGTATTTGGGGATCTGACAAATCTTCTCCTCAAGATGCTGCCTTGCCAAGATATTCTGATGTAGGAACTGTAGTGGGTGATTGGACCAACTTAGGTAACTATCATTTTCCTGATCCGCCATCTGGTCTTCCACCCGGCGCTACAAATGCAGAAGACGCAGCCTTTGTTGCTGCAGGTGTAAATTTTAATGTACCGATAGGGAGTCCGGCTGCTCGCTTCATCAGGCTATGTGTATCCGATACTTGGTCAGGAGGTGACTTCGCTCACGCTATGGAAATTTCATTGTACGGAAATCCTATTGAATAAAAATATTTAGATAAGATATCTATGAAAAAAATTAATCAGATAATCACTTTCGTTTTATTAGCCGCAATATCTTCTTGCGATAGTCTCGATACAGATTACCAAAAGTTTCTTGATGGCAAAGAACTTGTTTACCCAGGCGTTGTCAGCAATCTTTCATATCATGCGGGCAGAGAACGAACTGCTTTGCTATGGTCGCCAAGTTCAGATCCTACGGTTTCCAGGTATGTTATCTACTGGAACAATCAACGCGATTCGCTTACGGTTGAAGCCGGTAGTCACGATCCTTCAGACACGGTAGAAACGATCATACCAAACCTGAAAGAGTACGTCTATTCTTTTACTATCTTTTCATACGATCAAAAAGGCAACCGGTCAATACCCCATGACATTAATAACGTTAAGGTCTATGGAGAGCTGTATGAATCTAATTTATTAAACAGACCCTATGATCCCACTAACCCTTATGTAGTCAATACAGATGGCTCTGTAACCTTGAACTTCGCTACGCCTGATACAATTAACATTGACACGCAAGTAAAATACACCAATACGTCTGATGTGATTGTTGAAGAGGATCTCGATGCGTTGACATCATCCGTACAACTGGATAATTACAAGAGCGGTACAACAGTTTTATACAGATCATCTTATATTCCCATCGAAGATGCTATTGATACATTCTTAGTTTCATCATATGATACATTTCCTCAGATTTATACATATGTGAAACTTGATAAATCATTGTTTAGCCCACTGGCTTTACCGTATGATGTTTCTCCCTATGAAAGTGGAACCAGCATAAGTAAGCTGTGGGATGGAAGTGAAGGGCCACAAGGTTATCCTAATATTTTTCACAGTGATGGAAACAGTGCTCTTCCGCATCATTTTACATTTGATCTTGGAAAAACATATGGTCACTTGAGTCACATTGAAATTACAGGACGTAATTGTTGTCATAATCCTGATGACCTGGAAGTTTGGGGTATTGCAGATATTACCAATGCAGAGACTACTGTACCGGGCAATGATCCTTCATGGAAATCTAATTCTATTGCAAAGGGCTGGACGTTGCTCAAGGAAGTAATTCGCACAGATGATGGTTCAGCTAAGATGAAGTTTGATCTTGATAGCAATCCACCACCAGTTCGTTACATACGAATCAGGGTTAAGCATGTAGTTTCAGGCGATTCCAATTATAGTAATCTGAGTGAACTCACTTTTTGGAATAGAGAGTAGTTGAATATTAAAAAGTTTAGATTAAATGAATTATTTTAAAATGCTTACTGCCAGAATTTATCTCTGTATAATTTGGTTTGCCTTTTCATTATGTATTTGCAATGCTCAACAGCAACCTTTGAAGTTGTGGTATGACAAACCTGCGGCCCAGTGGGAGGAAACTTTGCCGCTTGGGAACGGACGATTGGGAATGATGCCCGATGGAGGAGTGACCAATGAGAAGATTGTATTAAACGATATCACATTATGGTCAGGTGCACCGCAGGATGCCAACAATTACGATGCCTATAAAAAGTTGCCAGAGATACGGAAACTTATTATTGAAGGCAGGAATGACGAAGCACAAGCCCTGGTGGACAGAGATTTTGTCTGCAAAGGAAAAGGATCTAGCGATGTTCCGTTTGGATGTTTTCAAACGCTAGGTGATCTTGATATTAATTTTCATTACAATAACGTAACAGATGTTAAGTATGAAAATTATACGAGATCATTATCGCTCAACGATGCGATTGCTACATGTTCATACAAAGTGAATGGCATTACTTACACACGAGAGTACTTTACGAGTTACGATGATGACATTGACGTGATCCGTATTACAGCAGAACAACCCGGTCAGCTAAATTGTGACGTTTCACTAACACGAGCAGAAAGATCAGTTACAATTACACAAGGAGAGACGCTTCAAATGGTTGGTCAGTTAGATAATGGAATTGATGGAAAGGGTATGAAATACAAAGCTGTCGTGAGTGCCAGTATTAAAGATGGCACATTGCATGCAGTAGATAATTCATTATCTATTCGAAATGCTTCTGAAATAATAATTTTTGTTTCGGCCGCTACTGATTTTAGAAATCCGACGTTCGAGACCAAAATCAATGAGGTATTAAAAGCTGCGAAGGAAAAAGCTTATTCACTACAGAAGCAAAATCACATAAAGAACTTTGACAAGCTTTTCAACAGGGTGAGTTTCAGTTTGACTTCTGATGCTGGGAATAAGGAGAATCAAATGACAACAGATGCTCGCCTTGTAAAATTTCTCAAGGATGATAAGTCAGATAAAGAATTGCCTGTACTCTTTTTTCAATTTGGAAGATACCTGAGCATCAGCAGTACGCGTGTAGGTTTATTACCACCCAACTTACAAGGGTTGTGGGCTAACCAGATCCGCACGCCATGGAATGGTGATTATCATCTGGATGTAAATGTACAGATGAATCACTGGCCACTTGAAGCGGTCAATCTTTCAGAATTGAATTTGCCCCTGGCAGATTTAGTAAGTAACATGGTTGTGCCCGGGCAACGTACAGCGAAAGCATATTACAATGCAGATGGTTGGGTAGCTCACGTTATCACAAATGTTTGGGGTTTTACAGAGCCAGGAGAAAGTGCATCATGGGGATTAGCCAATGCAGGATCAGGATGGCTTTGTAATAATCTTTGGGATCACTATGCTTTTTCACTTGATAAAAATTATCTGAAACGCATCTATCCTATTTTAAAAGGATCAGCTCAGTTTTATAGCAGTGTACTCATGGAAGATCCTAAAACGAAGTGGTTAGTAACAGCACCTTCGGTATCGCCAGAGAATGCATTCTATCTTCCCAATGGAAATCATGCCAGTATTTGTATGGGGCCAACGATAGATCAGCAGATTACCCGTGAGTTATTTAACAATGTGATAACTGCAGCTACTGCACTGGGTGTTGATGATGATTTCAAAAAATCACTTCAACTTAAATTAGAGAAATTACCACCGCCAGGAAGAGTAGGGAGTAACGGTAGTCTGATGGAGTGGTTGGAAGATTACAAAGAAGTTGATCCACAACACAGGCATGTTTCACATCTCTATGGATTGTATCCGGCTTCGTTAATCACACCGTACTCAACACCTGAGCTTGCAGCGGCAGCGAAAAAAACACTCAACAACAGAGGTGACGATGGACCAAGCTGGACGATTGCTTTTAAATTGTTGTTTTGGGCAAGACTGCATGATGGTAACAGATCGTATAAGTTGTTAAGAGAAATTCTGAAACCTACGCTTAGAACAGATATCAACTATGGTGCTGGTGGCGGTGTATATCCTAACCTCTTAAGTGCCGGACCTCCGTTTCAGATCGATGGCAATTTTGGCGCCACCGCTGGTATAGCAGAAATGTTGATACAAAGCCACGGTGAGTTTATTGAATTGCTGCCTTCCATTCCAGATTTATGGAAAGCCGGAGGAGAAGTTACGGGTTTGAAAGCGCGAGGCAATTTTGTTGTTGATATGAAATGGCAAGATGGTAAAGTAATCTCGTATAGCATTTCTTCGGAGTCACCGCGTACAGTAAGCGTCATGGTGAATGGTGTGATAACTAAAGTGAAGGCAAAGAAAATCTGATTTCATCTTTTATAGTTTTCATAAACAAAGTCAGGTCTTAGGCACCAAGCATTTTGCTTGCCTGATACTGACGTATGCAGCAGACTAATCAAAAATTATTTCTACTATCTTAAATGAATAAGTATTTCCTTTTTTTTCTATTTATAATTTCATGTTTATATCTGAACGCTAATGGTCAAACAGTAACCTATGAAGCTGAAAATGGTACTCTTGTAAATGGAGCAGATAAACAAAATTGTAATGCTTGTTCCGGAATGTATCAGGTTGGATACCTGGGAGGAAACAAGAACGGAGCTTGTGTTTTTCAGATTAACAATAGTGCGGCGGGTAACTTTGTTCTGTCACTTACATATTCGTCGGCCGATCAGCGTTCATTATTTATCACCATAAATAACGAACCTGGTATTGAAGTTGTCTGTACACCTTCT
The DNA here is from genome assembly GCA_035493595.1 of Cyclobacteriaceae bacterium. Taxonomy (GTDB): domain Bacteria; phylum Bacteroidota; class Bacteroidia; order Cytophagales; family Cyclobacteriaceae; genus DATCRE01. The sequence goes on from DATJHZ010000083.1 coordinate 20,973, forward strand.
GGTGGTTGGCAAACTCCGGCAACAAAAAATGTAGAAATTGATCTGACAGAAGGACTGAATACCATACGGTTTGATAATAGTCATGATTGGGCTCCTAACCTTGATCGGTTTACACTTACCCCTGGTGAGCATTATACCATGTCTGGTTTTATAACATTTGAGAATAATCCATTAAAGAATGTTTCTGTCAATCTTACTGGAGGAAGCACACGTTCAGTTGTAACAGATGACAATGGATATTACGTATTCAATGATCTTCCAGCCAATCGCGATTATGTTGTCACACCACAAAGCACCGGTAAAGTATTTTCTCCGGTTTATCATCATGTTGAAGCCTTGAGTAGTGACCAAACATCTGAAAGCTTTTTAGCGCTGGTTGACGATGGTGCTGGTAAAAAGTCTTTTGATTTTGGACAGAACGGCAAACTAATCTATAACACTCAAACAGGAATGACAACAGTTTCTGTTAACGGAAATGAAATAATTAGAAATGCTTATGCAGCTGTTTCAAGCAATGGAAAAATGCTGACGAGTATGGACTACTCAAATCGTTCAGTTTCATTCAACGATATTGTGGATGACTTTGGTACAGGAAAGAAAGTTACAGTCTGGCTTACGGGTAACAATCTTCCTCAGATGCAGCAGACTTTCTATTTATACATTGACAGGAAATATTTTCTGAGCGAAGTGAGTATTAGTGGCGATGCTATTAACACGAATTATATGGCTCCGTTAATTTCTAATAATGTATCCATTGACAACATGGGTGAAGATCCTAACGTGCTCTCATTACCCTTTGATAATGACACCTTCATTCGTTACAGTTCTCAATCGCTTAGAAAACTTAGCACCGTTACAAGCTCAGAGGTAACAGCTTATTATGATAATATGACACGTGAAGGATTGGTACTTGGATCGGTTGAACACATGTCATGGAAAACCGGTGTTCGTCTTAGAGGAATAAAATCTTCCTTATCAGCATTGGAAGTTTGGGGCGGGTTCACGGATGTAAATGTTACGCGTGATCAACTTCCTCATGGTTATCTTTCAGGCAAGACAGTTAAGTCGCCTAAAATATTTGTTGGCCTCTTTGACGATTGGCGTGAGGGGCTTGACGAATATGGCAAGGCAAATGCGATTGCTGAACCACGTTATATTTTTGACTGGAAAAAACCTACACCAGTAGGATGGAATAGCTGGGGTGTTATTCAAGCAGGACTATCATTGGCGAAAGCGAAATCTGTTGTTCAGTTTTTTGCAAAAGATCTTCCCACTTTTCGAGTTGATAATATTGCTTACATCGATCTTGATTCCTTTTGGGATAACATGGTGCAAGGTGGTTTGGAAGGAGATTTTTCGAACCTTACAGTGTTTGCAAATTATTGTAAAGCCAGCGGATTGAAGCCTGGCATTTATTGGGGACCATTTGTGGACTGGGGAAAATATGACAGGAAGGTAGAAGGCAGCAACTATAATTATGCAGAAACATGGACACAAGTGCATGGAGCATATCATGATCTGGATGGTGGAAGAGCGATGGATCCCACACATCCTGCTACACAAGAGAGAATAAAATATGTCATTGGTAAATTTAAGAGTTGTGGTTTCGAAATGATCAAGATTGATTTTCTTGGTCATGCGTCAGTAGAGTCAGACCATTTTTATGATGCAACAGTGACAACGGGCATGCAAGCTTACCGTAAAGGAATGGAGTATCTCGTCAATCAACTTGATGGAAAGATGTTGGTCTATGCTGCCATCTCACCCAACCTGGCAACAGGTCGTTATGCGCACATGCGAAGGATAGCGTGTGATGCTTTCTCAGATATAAATGCTACCGAATATACACTCAATAGCACAACCTACGGATGGTGGCAAACATATTTGTATAATTACATTGACGCCGATCATGTTGTCTTTAATCAACAGTCGGCGGGTGAAAACAGAGCGCGGTTTACATCAGCAGTAATTAATGGTACCATAATTACCGGTGATGATTTCTCAACATCAGGTCAGTGGACAAACCGTGCAAAAGATTTTTTACAACGACAGGATATCCTCAACATCGTTAAAGATGGTAAGTCTTTCAAACCAGTAGAAGGAGGCTCTTCTGCTGCAAGCGAAATGTTTGAGAAAGAAGTTGGTGATGATTACTACCTGGCCTTACTTAACTACAGCAATCAAAAATCTGTTGAAGTTAAATTAAACAGGTTGAAATTGAATGGTACAAGCTATAGTGTAAAAGAATTGTTTAGTGGCAGCAACTATTCGATACAGAACGCATCTGTTACTGTCTCGGTTGGAACTAAAGATGCAGCAATTCTGAAATTCTCAAAGAGCATTGTCAATGGAATAAATTCAGATCCTCCAAAGGACACAGTATTCTTTTATCCGAACCCTGCAAGCAAACAAGTTAAGATCTGCAGCAGTGAGCAGATCGTTTCTGTAAAACTGTTGGCGATGAATGGAAGTACCGTGATGGAATTCAAGAATATTTATCAAGATTCTTATTTTCTGGATTTATCGAAACAGTCAGCAGGTAACTATATCATTTGTATAAAAGACTCCCTGGGTAATATTAAAAATTATAGGATTGTTAAAGAGTAAGGAGAAGCATCTCGCAAAAAAAACATACTGCAAAAGTAAAAGTTAACAGAAAAAGTAATTAGGTTTAAATACACAAGATTTTGATATCTATGAAATTGAAAATGTTGATTCTATTCGTAATGTTGGGAGCTTCCCAACTGGTTTTTGCGAAAGTTAAATTGCCAAAAATCTTTTCTGATAATATGATTTTGCAACGTGACAAGCCAGTGAAAATTTGGGGCTGGAGTGATGCCGGTAAAATCATTACTGTAGTTTTTAATCAGCAAACAGTGAAAGCCACAACGAATAAGCAAGGTCAATGGGAAGTGTTGTTGAAGCCAATGTCATTCGGTGGACCGTATGAAATGACTATAGACGAATCAGCAGGGCAGAAGGAGATCTTCCATAATATTCTTATTGGTGATATATGGATATGCAGTGGTCAATCCAATATGGAGATGCCCATTCAGGGATGGGGCAAAGATTCAACGCTGAATGCTACGAAAGAAATAAAAGCCGCAAACTATCCACAACTAAGATTATTCACTGTACAAAAAGCTACAAGCTTCACGCCCTTAACTGATCTTGATGGAGGCAACTGGCAGGAATGTTCACCTGGCTCAGCGGCATCCTTTTCAGCTGTGGCCTATTATTTCGGAAGAAAACTTAATCAGGAACTCAATATCCCGATAGGTTTAGTTAATACTTCATGGGGTGGTACAAACATTCAGACCTGGATAAGCTGGGATGAAATGGGTAAGCAGGAAGAGTATAAGAATATTAAACTGAAAGATATTCAACACCAGCAAGAGCAGTGGGAAAATAATCGTAAGACCTATAACGCTGCCTTGCTAAATGATCCGGGGCAGTCTGGTGCGTGGTATAAACCTGACCTTGATATAGCTACATGGAAAAAAATTAAGATGCCTCAGACGTATGAGCAATCAGAAATTGGCAATGCTGATGGTATAGTTTGGTTCAGAAAATATTTTGACTTGAGTGCTTCACAGTTAGGAAGTGGTGCGTCAATCAACCTGGGTGCTATTGATGATCTTGATGAAACATATATCAATGGCGAGTTGGTTGGGAAAATGGATAGCTGGTATACCAACAGAAAGTATGATATCCATGATGGCATCTTACATGCTGGTAAAAATTATGTTGTTGTAAAAGTAATGGACGTTAGTGGCGGTGGAGGTTTTACAGGAGCTCCCAAAGATTTATTTCTGAAGACAGGTGTTGATCAGATATCACTGGCAGGTGAATGGTTGTATAAACCTTCTGTCACAACAACTCAATTTGATGTTCATGAAAAGGGACCTAACTCTTTTCCTTCACAGCTATATAATGCCATGGTGGCACCCATGATTAATTTTTCAATGAAGGGAGTAATATGGTATCAGGGAGAAGCCAACACATGGGAAGCATCTCGTTATCAAAAATTATTTCCGACACTGATTAATGACTGGCGAAATAAATGGCATGATAACTTTCCTTTCCTGTGGGTACAGTTGGCCAATTTTAAACAGCCTTCTGCTCAACCAGCATTCAGTGACTGGGCTCAGTTGAGAGAAGCTCAACATAGTGCGTTGTCACTTCCTCAAACAGGCGAAGCAGTAATTATAGATATTGGTGAGGCTAATGATATTCATCCAAAAAATAAATATGACGTTGGCAATAGGTTAGGGCTCGCGGCTTTGAAAGTTGCCTATCAAAAAGATGTCGTTCACTCAGGACCAGTTTTTCAGTCCATGAGTGTAGTCGAAAACAGAATAGAAATAAAGTTTACACAACAGGGAAGTGGACTCGTAGCAAAAGGAGATAAGTATGGTTATCTGAAAGGCTTTGCTATTGCCGGAAGTGACCATAATTTTGTTTGGGCACAAGCGTATATTAAGGGTAACAGCGTTATTGTTTTTAGTGATGTAATAGAGCAGCCCGTTGCCGTGCGATATGCATGGGGTGATAATCCTGACGATGCGAACTTATACAATAGAGAAGGTTTGCCTGCATCTCCTTTTAGAACAGATGATTGGAAGGAATCTCAAAAGTAACTTATGTGAACAATACCAGAATGGCGCTGGAAGATATTATAAATTCTCGCAGATAAAATTTTAATTCTTTTAGAGATCGGGTGATGTGATATTTAATTGCCTTCTGAGACAGGTTTAATTTCTCAGAGATTTCGGCAATTGATTTATGTTCAAGTCGGTTAAGCTTAAAAACAACTTGTGTTTTTTTCGGTAGCCGACTTATTCCTTTTTCAAGCTCGTCATAAAGATTCATTAACTCTACAGCCTGCAGCGTTTCCTCAGCGCTCACTTTTGCAAAAGTTCGATAGAACTCATTATGCTTTTCAACGCTGACTTGTTTCTTTATATAATTTATCACCTGGTACTTAACAGCAACAGCGAGATAATTTGGCAGGTTATCGATAACAAGTGATGATCTTCTTTCCCAAAGTCGCATAAATGTTTCCTGAACAATTTCCTGCGCTCCTTCTATTGAATTAGTTTTCGAATATGCAATTGACCTTACTTTAGGTGCATGTCGGTCATACAATTCCGCAAATGCGTGCTCATCGTTTTGCTTTAAGAGCAATAATAGCTCGTTGTCAGTATGGTTTTGGGATAGGCTCAATAAATGTAATATTTACAATTATAGTATAACTGCAAGTAAAAGTCAACGGTTGCGGTTTCGATATAAATTAAAATAAATTCATTTTTTGTTTAGACTCCCGGGCGAGTTAGCTGACTTAGTTATTGTATGAAGTTACTTAGTCAGTTTAAAACTTTGCTTGGGCGCTTTCTTTCCGGCTCGACAACGCCTGAAGAAAATGAGGTGATCGAGAAGTGGTATTCTGCACTGGATTCCTACAATAACCATCCACTGCTGGACTCTAAGGAGGCTGATGCTTTGCATATAACTGATTTTGAAACGATTCAAAATCGAATTAAAAACCGCGGTGGTAAAGTGATTTACCTGTGGGCATCTCTCGCCGCAGCTGCAGTAATTATTTTCGGAATTGTATACGTTTATTTTATAGATGGCAGCGCTATCAGCAATGCGAATGCAGGAGCGAACGCAGCAAGAATAGTTGTACATCCTCGGGGTAAATTCTCAAATGATACTCAATACGCTAAAGCTATTTGGCTGATAGATTCATCACGTATTGTTCTTCAACCCAAAAGTTTTATCACAGTTGCTGAATCTTTCAATGAAGTTGATCGAAATATTGTGCTTGAAGGTGAAGCGCTTTTTGAAATTAAGCGCGATGAGAAACGACCTTTTCATGCTTTTACATACGGAGTTGTTACGAAGGTGCTCGGAACAAGTTTTGTGATAAAGGCTCCATCACGTGATAAGGAAATTACTGTAATTGTTCGTACAGGTAAAGTCTCCGTTGCCAGTGAGGAAACTGGTGATCAGAAATCCAATAGGGAAGTTATTGTTACACCCAATCAGCAAGCTACATTTTATCCTGAGAAAAAATTATTAGAAGCGTCAGTTGTTGAAGAGCCAATGCTTCTCCTGAAAGTCGGCAAGTTCAGAACCGAATATGATGAGGAGCCTATAGTTAACATCCTTGATGAGATTGAAAAAATGTATGGTGTAGAGATCAGCTATGATCGTGAAGCGCTGAAGAAATGTAAAATAACAACAGCCTTTGCAAAAGAGGGACTTTATGAACGACTGAATATTTTAACGAAAGTTATCGGCGCAAAATATACAGTTGAAGGAGTACGAATTTATGTCTATAGTAAAGGATGTCAGATTAACTAAACAGGTATGCCTATGAGAATTTGTACATAAATATTCATAAAAAAAGCCGGAGAATGTTGACGCATTTTTCCGGCTCGTCCTGCATCCAAGGGATGAAGGACT
>DATJHZ010000084.1:0-6877 GCA_035493595.1 Cyclobacteriaceae bacterium
CAGGCAACAGTAAAAGGTGTTGGTGGTGTGTGGAAGGATCTTACAGACTCGGTGAACCAGATGGCCGGTAACTTAACAACACAAGTTCGAAATATTGCCGGTGTAACAACAGCCATAGCGAAGGGCGATTTGTCTAAGAAAATTACAGTAGATGCTAAAGGTGAATTGCTTGAATTAAAAAACACAATCAACACTACAGTAGATCAGCTTAACTCCTTCTCATCAGAAGTAACGCGTGTGGCGCGTGAAGTAGGTTCAGAAGGACAGCTTGGTGGTCAGGCAAACGTGCCGGGCGTTGGTGGTACGTGGAAAGATTTGACTGACTCCGTAAATCAGATGGCGTCGAATTTAACAAACCAGGTTCGAAACATTGCTGAAGTAACAACAGCGGTAGCGAAAGGAGATTTGTCGAAGAAGATTGCAGTGGATGTTCGCGGAGAAATGTTGGAGTTGAAAAATACTATCAATACGATGGTGGATCAGCTCAATTCATTTGGTTCTGAAGTAACACGTGTGGCTCGTGAAGTGGGTTCAGAAGGCCAGCTTGGTGGTCAGGCCGATGTGCCCGGTGTTGGTGGTACATGGAAAGATTTAACGGACTCCGTAAATAAAATGGCCGATAACCTGACAAACCAGGTTCGGAATATTGCAGAAGTAACAACCGCGGTAGCGAAGGGTGACTTATCGAAGAAGATTACCGTGGATGTGAAAGGTGAAATGTTAGAGTTGAAAGATACTATCAACACGATGGTGGATCAGTTGAACTCTTTCGCATCTGAAGTAACACGTGTGGCGAGTGAAGTAGGTAGTGAAGGTAAGCTTGGTGGTCAGGCAACAGTAAAGGGAGTTGGTGGTGTGTGGAAAGGTTTAACAGACTCTGTAAACCAGATGGCGGGAAATCTTACAGCACAGATCCGGAACATTGCAAACGTGGCGATCGCGGTAGCGAATGGTGACTTGTCGAAGAAGATCACGGTGGATGTTCGCGGTGAGATCTTGCAGTTAAAAGATACTTTAAATACCATGGTGGATCAGCTCCGTGGTTTTGCATCAGAAGTAACGCGTGTGGCACGTGAGGTGGGTACAGATGGTAAACTTGGAGGTCAGGCCTTCGTGCCCGGTGTTGGTGGTACGTGGAAAGACTTAACAGACTCTGTGAACCAGATGGCCGGTAACTTAACTGACCAGGTGCGTAACATCGCAGGAGTAACAACTGCAGTGGCGAATGGTGACTTATCCAAGAAGATCACCGTTGATGTTCGGGGAGAAATGCTCGAGTTGAAAAACACGATCAACACGATGGTGGAGCAGCTCAACTCATTCGCCTTCGAAGTAACCCGTGTGGCACGCGAAGTTGGTACAGAAGGTAAACTTGGAGGACAAGCTGAGGTGCGAGGTGTTGCTGGTACATGGAAAGATTTAACTGACTCTGTAAATCAGATGGCATCTAACTTAACGGGTCAGGTGCGTGGTATTGCAAAAGTTGTAACATCGGTGGCGAAAGGAAATCTGAAACAAAAACTTTCCATTAACGCTCTCGGTGAATTGGCGCAGTTAACGGATACTATTAATGAAATGATTGATACCCTCGCCGTGTTTGCTGAGCAGGTAACTACGGTTGCTCGCGAAGTAGGTGTTGAAGGTCGACTTGGTGGTCAGGCATCTGTGCCGGGTGCATCGGGTACATGGAAAGATTTAACGGAGAACGTTAATCAGCTTGCAGCTAATCTTACTACCCAGGTTCGTTCTATTTCTGAAGTGGCATCTGCTGTAACAAAAGGTGACTTGACGCGAACTATTCGAGTCGATGCGAAAGGTGAATTGGAAGCGTTGAAAGATACCATCAACCAGATGATTACCAATCTTCGTGAAACAACACTTAGAAATCAGGATCAGGACTGGCTGAAATCAAATCTTGCCAAGTTCACACAAATGTTGCAAGGTCAGAAAGATTTGAAGACTGTAACGCAGCGTATTCTTTCTGAGTTGGCGCAAGTTGTGTCTACACATTATGGAGCCTTCTATATCCTGCAACAAGATGATGAAACGCTACAAGTTAAGCTTAAACTCTTTGCTGCGTATGCCTATAAGGAAGAACGCAACGTACCGAAAGAGTTTGCCATTGGTGAAGGTCTTGTAGGGCAATGTGCTTTCGAAAAAGAAAGAATATTATTAACGAATGTACCTGCTGGTTATGTCAAAATTAATTCCGGTCTGGGTAAAGCGAAACCTGCTAACCTTATCATCCTTCCTGTAGTATTTGAAAACAACGTTAAGGCCGTTATTGAACTGGCTTCATTGGATAACTTTAATGAAACTCACCTTGACTTCCTCGATCAGCTTACTGAAAGTTTGGGTATTGTATTGAACACTATTGAGACAAATACCAGAACAGAAGAACTTCTTGCCCAGTCACAATCACTGGCAGGAGAACTTAAAACGCAGCAAGAGGAGTTAAGAAGAACCAATGATGAGTTGCAGGATAAAGCATTATTGCTGGTAAAACAGAAGGATGAAGTAGAAGCTAAGAACAAAGAAGTTGAAGAGGCTCGTAAATCGCTTGAAGAAAAAGCAGAGCAGCTCACATTAACTTCCAAGTATAAGTCAGAGTTCCTGGCAAACATGTCGCATGAGTTGAGAACGCCATTGAATAGCTTGCTTATCCTGGCACAACAACTCTATGAAAATGCTGAAGGTAATTTGAATGAGAAGCAGATTCGCTATGCCAGAACTATTCACTCTTGCGGCGATGATTTGATTCAGCTTATCAATGACATTCTTGATCTTTCAAAAATTGAATCAGGTTTCATCTCAACAAACATCTCTACAGTTCGTCTCACCGAGATTGCATCTTTTGTTGAGACTACCTTTAAACCAATTTCAGAGGCGCGTAATCTTAAATTTAGAATCGAGACAGATTATACATTACCAGCAACGATGGAAACAGATATTCAACGTCTGAATCAGATCTTGAAAAATCTCTTATCGAATGCTTTTAAGTTTACAGAGAAAGGAGAGGTTGCTCTTAAAATCTTTGAAGCACCCAGCAAAGGGTGGAAGCAGGGCAATGCCAATCTTGATAATGCAACCAAGGTTATTGCGTTCTCAATCAGTGACACCGGTATTGGTATTCCACAAGAGAAACAGCTCATTATCTTCGAAGCCTTTCAGCAAGCAGAAGGTTCAACCAGTCGTAAATATGGAGGAACTGGTTTAGGATTATCCATCAGTCGTGGTTTAGCAGAATTATTAGGAGGAACAATTGAACTTGATAGTCAGGCAGGTCACGGCAGTACATTCACCTTATTCCTGCCTCTGGATAGCGCACTTACCATGGCTCCGCGTGAAGTAACAGAGAGCATTAAAGTAATTCAACAATTACAACTGGACACGGAAAAGAGAAGTGAGTTACTAGGAAACCTACGCATTACAAATGAAGGCATCGAAGCCAGGAACATGGATATCGTTAATGAAATGATAAACGATACAGGCGACGATCGCAGTCATGTTCAGGCAAATGATAAAGTGGTGCTTGTCGTTGAAGATGATCTTAGATTTGGAAAAATCTTAATCGAGAAAGCGCATGAGAAAGGAATGAAGGCTATCGTAGCAACCAACTATCTCGAAGTGTTTGATTTCATTAACCGTTATTCGCCTGTTGCTATTACACTTGATGTGAAGTTGCCAGATACAAGTGGCTGGAAAGTAATTGATTTATTACGAAATGATCTTACCTATCGACATATTCCTATTCATGTTATCTCTGGCGAAGAGAACCGAATGCTGGCACTGAAACGTGGCGCCCGGAGTTTCCTGCTGAAGCCTTTGGATAATGATTTATTGAATACACTCTTTGATGATATCGTTTCATATAACAGCAGGGAATCCAGAAGTATTCTTATTGTTGAAGATAATGAACTAGACTCATCCCAAATTGCCAAAATACATCAGGATGAAATGCTTCATGTTACTATTGCCAATACTGGTAAAGAAGCTATTGAACTCGTAAATAACGAAGAGTTTGATTGTATTATTCTTGATTACACGTTACCTGATATGACTGGCAATGACCTGATTCATGAAGTAAGTAAAGCGAAGAGTAAGCTAACACCAGTGATCATCTATTCTGCAAAAGATTTCAGCAAGGCGGAATTGAATAATATCAATCTCAATTCAAGTTCATTGATTATAAAAGGTGTTAACTCCATTGAGTATCTGCTGGAAGAAACAATGTCACATCTTCATATCAATCATAAGAGCCTTGCAGCCGAGAAGCGAAGGATTATCGAAAACATTCGCAATAAAGAAGATATTCTGACTGGAAAATATATTCTTGTGGTGGATGATGATGTACGTAACCTATTTGCACTGACAACTGTTTTTGAACGCTTTAATATTAATGTGATCACAGCAGAGAGTGGTAAAGAAGCTATTAATATTCTGAATGAAAATCCAAAAGTAGAAATGGTGCTTATGGATATTATGATGCCTGAGATGGATGGCTATGAGACGATGCAAAAGATACGTCGTGAACATAAAAACAGTACATTGCCTATTATAGCAGTAACTGCAAAAGCCATGAAAGGAGATCGACAGAAATGCATTGAGGCTGGAGCATCTGATTATATTACCAAGCCAGTTAAAGTTGATCAGTTGCTTTCGTTAATGCGTTTATGGTTCTGTAAATAGTTTATATGAAGCCAAAAATTTTACTGGTAGATGATCGTGAGGACAATCTATTCTCTATAGAAACTATTTTAGAACCCAGTGGTTACAGATTTGTAAAAGCAACTTCTGGGCGGCAGGCACTGAAGATTCTGCTCAGCGAATTTGATTTTGCCATGATCCTGATGGATGTGGAGATGCCTAACCTGAATGGTTTTGAAACAGCGGCTTTAATCTATGAGCGTGATAAGCTGAAGCATATTCCTATAATTTTTATTACAGCAAATAATTATGGCGATGATAATTTGTTTAAAGGATATCAGTCGGGGGCTATTGATTATATTTTTAAACCCATTAATTCAAATGTACTTCGGGCCAAAGTTGGTGTTCTGATTGATTTATATAAGAAGAACAGATTGTTGCTTGAACAAGAGCAGAAGCTTATTGTCATCAACAAAAATCTGGAGATGGAAATTAACGATCGTAAAGCTTCAGAAGAAAAAGTAAAACAACTTAACTACAGGTTGCTTGAGAATATTTCCAACCTTGAATCAGCCAATAAAGATCTTGAACGGTTTGCCTTCATGGCATCTCACGACTTACAGGAACCACTTCGTAAAATCAGGATGTTTAGTAACCGATTGTACGACAAACATGCTGACGTTCTTCAGGAAGACTCAAGAATGGTAATGCGAATACAGCAGGCAGCGGAGCGAATGCAAAAACTTATTGTTGATATACTCACCTTCTCTAAACTTTCAACACAAACTGCAACGCTTAGCAAAACCGACATAAATAAATTACTGGATGAATTAATTGCCGATCTGGTTGAAGAGGTGAAAGAAAAAAATGTGTCTATTGTTGTCGATGCAATTCCGAGCCTTCATGTAAATCCAGATCTTTTACGTTTGCTGTTTCAAAACCTGATTAATAATTCACTTAAATACAAAAAGGATGATATTAATCCAGTAATTAAAATTCGATCAGAAATGAGTATGACCATTGGCGATAGCGATAAGAATCTCGTAAATAAATATTGCCGCATCTTCGTTGAAGATAATGGGATTGGCTTTGATCAGAAGTACGCAGAAGAAATATTTGGTATGTTCAAGCGATTACATGATCATGAACGCTTTGAAGGAACAGGAGTAGGGTTGGCATTGTGTAAGAAAATTGCAGAATTGCATAATGGCTATATTTCTGCGCGAAGTGTACTAAATGAAGGGTCTACTTTTATTGTTTCATTGCCAGTAGCTGAAGATCAGAACTGATTTCATGCTCACCATGCTGTGTTGAGTATTGCTCTCAGGGCATTACAAAGATCTTTGAAATTAGTTTGCTTTACTAAGCAGTGAGCACCTAATTCTGTAATCTCCTTTATATCATTCGGACTAAAGAATGTCGAATACATAATAACAGGAATGTCTGAAAGCTCAGAAGAGGTTTTTAACGTTTTAAGAACTCCCTTGCCATTAATCTTTGGCATATTCAAATCCAGAAAAATCAATTCAGGTTTTTCAAGAATATCACCCGATAATACTTTCAGAGCAGATTCTCCATTTGTTGCGTGATAACAATAGATAGTCTTATCAATTTCCTGCAGAGCATCTATAAACAAATCCCGATCATCGGCATCGTCGTCGGCAAGAAATACTCGTCTATAGATTGTCATTGGAGGAGGTTAGATGTGTAAAAATATACTATTGGTATGAAAGCGGAGGCAAGAAATCCTTAAATTATTTTCATATACTCATTCATATCTTCTACGATGACGATTTAAAAACTTTGTGATAGTATATGGAATTTAGGGTTTCCATTAGAGAGTGATTGATTGGCTTATGGAAGAGTACTGGCGATATAATTTATCTCGCAATACTCTCCGAGTTCACGTCGAGTAAATTATGAGGTGTAGTAATGATTCCTATCTAATTTATGCTGAGAATAATTAACATTTAATTTGATTAGTGACTGGATTATTATGTAACTCCATGAATGGGAGAATCAGGATTAAACAATAGTACTATGATTGGGGATTTCAATTTTGAAAGTAGTGCCCTGTCCAACGGATGATTCAATTGCTATGACACCTTGAAGTTTTTCTACTGCTTCTTTTACGATGTAAAGTCCCAAACCAGAACCAGTAGTTTTATTAGTAGCTCTAAAGAACATATCGAATATTCTGGGAAGAGCTTCGGCATCTATACCAATGCCA
>DATJHZ010000085.1:0-7715 GCA_035493595.1 Cyclobacteriaceae bacterium
GGTGGTCGCGAAATTAATCGCAGAACGGAAATGGAAATTATTGAGGCGAATTGACTTCAATAAGATTTTTTCTCCGCAGAATCATACCAACGAGTGACTATGCAAAAACAGAATGTCATTTCACAGGGATCATTACGATGAACTCCGACCCCTGATTCACCATGCTGGTAGCTGTAATGTTGCCATCAATCATTTTAGCCGCCTTCATGGCCAGGTAAAGTCCCAAGCCACTTCCAGTCGATTTAATACTGCAGCGGACATAAGGCTCAAATATTTTTCCAATGAACTCAGGCTCTATGCCAATGCCCTGGTCTTTTATCACGATATAAGCGAGACCATTTCCATTGCGTACAGTAATTGTTACGCGATCACTACGATCTGCTGAAAATATGCTTGCATTTTCCAGAATGTTCATGACTATGATGTTGATCAGGTTAACGTTAGATTTAACAACCACCTGGTCGCTTTCAATAACTTCGAAGTTTATCTGTGGATATTCTTTCTGCACCTCTTCTATTTTAGGTGTCAGGTATTTATTAATATTTATTTGAACGCTGTTACTCTTTTTTTCTTTTTCAAGCTCGTAGGCCATCTGTAGCTTTCTGAGCATTTTGTCCATTCCGTTCGCTGTTTTGTGAATAGCATTAAAGATCTCAATCCATTCGCTTTCGTTGGTAAGAGCAGCTATTTGGACTAGGCCTAATATAGTCGTGATTGGTCGACGCACATCGTGCGAGGCCCGGTAAAGGTAGGTATCCAGTTCCTGATTTAGCTTCCGCAGCCGTTCCGTTCTGGCCTTCACTTTATTTTCAAGCGCGTGGTTTAATTCATTCAGCTGCTTATTGCCTCGCCTGATGATATACAGTAATACCGCGAGCAGCGCAGACACCAGCACAAATGCAATCACGGAGATACTACTTATAGTGAGTTTCTTTTCTTTCAGTTCATTTTCCTTTTTTAAAAGGGCGATATCTGAAAGTTGTTTTTCTAAACGCTTTTGATTTTGAATCTGCTGAAGCTTTGAGTTGATCTGTACACTTTGCACCGAATCGCGCAATACAATGTGTTTTTTGTAATATTTAAAAGCATTGATGGGATCATGCTTCAGATCATACCACTGCGACATGAGTTGGTTATATTTGCTCAACGAAATAGGCCGCCCTGATTGTAACAGTAGTGTAGAGGCAGAGTCGTAATATTGCTTGCCGAGTTCAAGCTGTTTCTCAGACACGTAGATCTCTCCAAGGCTTAGCAACGATAAAGCTGCCGAGGTAGGGTCGTTGTGTTTCAGACTTGTATGGATATCGTTTTTATAACTTTCGATAGCTTCTTTTATCATACCCTTAGCGAGATAAATATCGGCCGCATTGCCCGCCACGAGCGCCTGCCAGAATTCCTCTTTAAGTAATGTGGCCATGGCATATGACCGATCGTAATAGCGCTCAGCGCTGTCGATGTTGTTCTGCTTATAATACCCCAGGCCTATAGTATTATACACTTGCATAAGCTGTATGGAATCATCGTGCGTCATGGGAAGAGAACCATATAACAAGTCAATCACCCGATGGCCGTTCTCAATGGCCAGGGGATAGTTTGCTGTGTTATACTGCAAATTCGCTATGCTGACGTAGCACGATGAGGCTTTGCGCGTCAGACCCAGTTGAAGATAGATGTCGGCGGCCTTATAGAGATCCTCCGCTGTCAGTTCCATCCGGTAAGTATTGGCAATGAGGGAGCTCCTGAGCATAAGCAGCTCTGCCCTCTCAAATAATAAATCGGGATTTTGTGTGCGGGGCAATATACTATCTATGACTTCGATAGCTTCAAGACCCATGTTGTCGCGAAAAAATACCCGGGCCGTTGCATACGCGTGCCACACATTTGGGTCAATGCCGACTATAGTATCGATATCAATGGTTGCCTTTGCACACAGAAGAGTAGAGTCTACGTTTCCTTCCTTGCATTGGCTCAGTGCCTCTGAATATTCCTGAAAATTCTTCATCTTTAATGCAAGGGCGTTTGCTGCATCGGGTGCCCTTTCGCAGGAATACAGGCCGATGCAAAAAACAATAAAAGCGGGTAGGGCTATCTTGGTCAAAGAAATATGTTTAAGGCGTTGTACAATTTAGCAAAATATACCTAGAACCAAGAAACTAAATCATTACGAAGATTAATGTGTTGTTGTTTGATTTCTTGTTGGTGAAGAATACCAATAAGGGCATGGAAAGAATTTAAAAATGCCTCGATACCTGTGTGATGAATACTCAACATCATGCTTGTATTTTACGTTACAAGCTTAATTACTTTAATCATTATACAGTAGTTTAACATAAATTTTTCTCTTGGAATTTGCTCCTTCCGAAATATTGAAGCCTTTCGTTCAGAAATATATTGTTGTCAACATCACCGACACAATAGAAAATGAAATATTTTATCCGAGCGGATTTATTGACCTGGTCATCAGGTCAAGTGGTTATGCTGCTACTTCGATCAACGGTACTTTCAAAAGTACACCTGAAATGGAATTGCTTGGACATCTGACTTTACCAACTACTGTATCTGCGTGGAAAGGAACAGAGATCTTAATTGCTCGCTTGTATCCCTATTCCTGTTCACTTTTTTTTAAGAACCCGATTTCTGATTTCACCAATTCAGCAACAAACATATTTCTTGTTAACAGCAAAGAAGCGAAAGAATTATACGACAAGATCGGGTCGTGCCAGTCTCTCCTGAAAAAAATCAACCTGCTTGAGTGCTACCTGATTGGTAAACTCAGAGAATCCGAAAGAACCTATGCCAGTGTGGTAAATGTGTCGCGCATCTGCAACTACATTACTAACAACATCGAAGCATTCAGTACAAAAAAGATCTCTGATGAAATTGGTGTTTCTGAAAGATATATTCAAAAACAGTTTCAGGAACGTGTAGGTCTTCAACCGGTGTCGCTTCATGCTTCTCATCGGTTTATTAAAAGTCTTAATCAGATAATTTCAACGCAGTCATCATTGACATCCATCGCTTACGACTGCGGATATTATGATCAGGCACATTTCGTCAAAGAGTTTAAAAGGTTTACCGGTATTGCTCCTTTGCAAGCCAGAAAGTCATTGACAAAAAATGATGAAGAGAACAGAAAAGCCGTGAACGTTGGTTTGTGAGAAGTTCAGTTCTTTGCAGGTTTATTACTGCTGAACATATCTCTGTGCATTTTCCAGCCATCTTTAGTGTTCTTCCACACAACAATGACTTTGCCTTCATCCATTTTCACACCATTAAGATCAGTCATTTCATAATTACTTAATTCGGTCACGTATTCACGTGCGTCTCCATACAATGCCTGTATAGTAAACGTTACGCGCACCTTCGGTCCATTGCTGAAGAACGCAGCGATATTGGTATGCCCGCATACCGGGTTGGCGTTGGGTGGCAAAAGGCAGGCATCACTGGTGTAACGTGTGAGAATAGACCCGTCATTTTTATTAGCGAGCTCAGCATAGATGGCATTACTGGCCTCAATTACTTTTCTTACTTTTTCAAGATCGTTTGAATTTGATTGAGCCAATGTAAAAGTAGAACTCGCCAGCAAGAGAAGAGAGAATGTGATTTTGTTCATAGTATTTTTTATTTCCAGCAAAGATTAAATTCCTGTCATTCTGAAAATTGTAAAAAAACGAACCTCCTAGGGTATCGTATGATTTACACAACCTCCCTTTTGTTGGTGCTCCTCATCAAACAAACGTACATGAATCAGATAGTGCATGAAACACTTCACTTAAAGATTAAAACAAGATTAAAATTTTGCCTATCGCCCAAGAAAGTTGATCAAGAATTGCGCGTGTAGGGATGTTGGGCGCTATCTTACAATGAGGGGACATTGGGGATAGATTGAGAACAACTAAATCAAAACGTAATGAAAAGAGAAACTTATTTTATCTTGTTATTCCTCTTGACAATTGTTTCATGTAAACAAAATGATCCTGAACCTGATCTTGATTCTAAATCTTCAATTATTTACCAGGATAGTCTTTCAGTTGATAAGAAAGTTTGGATTTCTGACTCTACGGTTTATCACGTTAGAAAATTTTATCAAGGGCACTATTCAGTTCGGGAAGATTCGATTGATACAGGTGGATATTCGTTAGCTCCATATAGCACAATAAACTTTCCATACTCCATTCAGGTTGATGGCATAATTCAATTAGATGACCCCAGTAAAACTGGATATATAGGAATCGTTTTTAACCTCACAGATAACAATCACTATTCCATCTTTGAGATTGATAACGACGGTATGTATTTCATTTGGACAAATAACAATGGAAGCACTACAACAATAGCGCCTTATACTCAATGCTCTTCTTTTAAGACAGGAAGTGGAGTAAAAAACACGCTTAAGCTAAGTCAAAACTCGAACAAAATTCAGTTGCGAGTAAATGATGTTGTTGTCGGAAAGTTTAAGGTAGCAATGCCAAGCGATAATATGCAAGCAGGAGTATTTGTTGGTACGTTAAATAAAAAAGTACCAAGTAATGTTGAGGATCTTTACTACAGCCCGACGACTGGATTATTTAATAATTTTATATTGACGAAGAATTAAATACAGCGCCAACAAAGGCTTATAATTCTGATACGCTAAAGTGTGACTTCAACTAGCTCATCTTTTTCTTGAACAACCTTCTTCACAGCCCAACGCCGATGTTTAACAATAAAATACACCATAGATCCAAAGGTTAACAACGTTCCTGAAATAGAAAGTATATAACCTGTTGAGATCAGGAAATTGAGCCAGCTTAGTTTAGCATAACCAAATTCTTTAAAGAACAATACCGAGATGCTGGCCAGGTAGCCAAACGAGTCGGCTACATACATGATAAATCCTACGGTACCTACATATTGAAATGAAGCAATGAGTCTGTCAAAAAATATGGAGTTGAACGGAACGTAGCCAAGGTATAAACCCAAACCGATGGAAATCATCCACGTAGGAGCATTGATCATGTTGTGGGTGAACATAAAGGTACTGATGCCAATGATGATCATACCAGCCATAATGATGATGTGATTAACCATCAATGCAATTTTATTATTCTTAATGATCATGAGGCTTCCCATAATAATCAGCACAGCAATGGATACCGGAATTTCGGTGGTGGTAAAGATCTCAGGAGAATTTCCGTAGCCCAATGTTTTCCATACCTCGGCAGAAAAATTATCTCTGAAATCGCGGAAGGTTGTCAGCAACATGTAAGCAAGCACAAACAATATAATGCCGGGCCAGAATGTTTTGAAGAATGTTTTGCGTTCGTCAGCATTCATGGGTTCGCGCTTGGTTCGCAGTTTAATGTCTTCATCATTAGGAGGCGGAATTCTGTTTAGCAGCCATAAGAAAAAAAGAAGTGGCAGAATAAATAAACATGCAGCAACAAATGGCATCCAGAATTCTGATGTGCCCCAATATCGCATAATAAATCCGCCAACTGATTTGCAAAGTCCTGCTGAAAAAATAAAACTTATGGACAAGCCTGCACCAAGAATCTCCGTCATCTTACGTCCTTCGAGATAACCGAATACCATTCCCCATACTAAGCCAAGGGGTAAGCCGTTGGTGAAAAGAAAAATAATATTGAATGGCGGCGGTACCAACGCAAACAATAACCATGATACACCGGCCACACTCACCATCACTAAAATACCTTTCGACCTGGAGTTGGCTTGCAATTCAGAAATGAATTTGATGCCGATAAATTTCGACAAGCCATAACCCACTACCTGCGCTATGACCAGCCACACTTTATAACTGATGCCGGCATACATGAGACCATCAAACGTGGCTACCGAAAATGTTTTTCGAAAGGCGTAGACGCAAGTGTATAAACTAAAAGCAGCGCAGGTGGCATAAAGCGAAAACCAAAAACCGTTGGAATTCGTGAGCCAGGTTTTTATTTTATCTTCAAGTAATGATAAGGCCTTGCTCATTGAATTTGAATTGATTCCATTGGCCTTCTTTTAGTATCGATAATTTTTTAAAACCCAAGCTCGTCAGCATGTAGGCTACTTCATTAAACTGATTCGTAATGTCATCATGATGGTGAGCGTCTGAACTTAGTGTGATGGGGATATTCTTTTCACTGGCAATTTGCAAGATCCACGGACTCGGATAGGTTGTTTTTGATTTCTTTTGATAAAGTCCTCTTGTATTCACTTCAAGTATGGTACCAGCTTGTTCAATACAATCCAGTGTTTTAATGATTTCAGCTTTATACCAATCATCTGTCTCGCTAAAGAATTTATCATCCGTGTTCTGAATTTTAATCTTGTCGAGATGCCCTACAATAGAAGGACAATCTGTTGTAACCATCTGGCGGGTCAATTCATAGTATCGCACAATGGCATCTTTAATATTGTTCTTGAAAATATTTTCAAGTCCTTCCAGAAAGAAAGTATGCAAGCCATCAATTTCCCAGCGAACACCGTTGCTCATGGTTTCAACAAAATGAACAGAGCCAATGGTATAATCAAGTTGTTTTCTGAAGGTGCCAGGGGAGATCACGCCTGGTATATAGTCAACTTCAAGCCCGGCATAAATCTCAAGACCATTTGTGTTACTCTTTAATGAGCGCACCAACTCTAGGTAATCCGTCAGCGCTTCTGGTTTCATACACCATTTACAGTTGAAGGGCAGGGGAGCATGAGATGAAAATCCCAGACTCGTCATATTTAGCTCAAGCGCCTTGTTAACATAATTAACTGACTCTGATTTGCCATCGCAGAAATTATTATGAGTATGATAGTTTGACCACATGAGCACAAGTTTAAGACTTAATTGATTATGATGTAATACTGGTTGAAGTTATGCAAGAATAATATTATTGCCTTAACAAAATGGTAAAATCAAAATGGTTGGTGATAAGCTTTTAAATCTGAAACTTTGCGGCGTCAAAAAATACTGATACTATTTGTTAAAGGGCATCTCTAAAAACTATTTTTGTTCTGGCCTCATCCTTCCCTTCTCCGGGTGGAGAAGGATAGTGGAGGTTTTTAGAGATGCCCTAAATTTAATTATCAAGGTTGAATGTCGTTTATTTAAGTCTTATAATCTCCTCTCTTTGGAGAGGAATAAGGTGAGGCCGTTATAGAAAACTTAAATAAACGACATGAATAAAAGCAGACAAATGGATCGTACGGCAGATGTAGCAATTATTGGTGCAGGTATTGTTGGATTGGCACATGCCTACATGGCATTAAAGAAAGGACATCGTGTTGTATTGTTTGAGCGCGGTGAATATGTCACAGGTGCCTCTGTAAGAAACTTTGGTTTACTCTGGCCGATCGGCCAGGAACCAGGTGCGGGTCTGGATCGTGCATTGAGAAGTCGTGAACATTGGTTGGATATTGCTGGTCAGGCAGGTATCTGGGCAAAACAGAATGGCTCACTTCATCTCGCGTATCATGATGATGAGTTTGAAGTGTTGCAGGAGTTCACTGAAATTTATAAGAATGCCGGATTTCAATTTGAGTTGTTAGATAAGAAAGGTGTTGAAGATAAATCTCCTCATGTAAAAACAAATAATCTTAAAGGTGGCCTCTGGAGTTCTACAGAGTGTACCGTAAATCCACGTGAAGCTATACGAAGAATTCCACTATGGCTTGAAGAAAAATATGGTTTGATAACAAGGTTCGGCAGTGTAGTAACAGAAATTGCCGTTCCGCAAGTC
>DATJHZ010000086.1:0-8231 GCA_035493595.1 Cyclobacteriaceae bacterium
AAAACTTATCTAAAAAAACTTATCTAAAAAAACTTATCTAAAAAAACTTATCTAAAAAAACTTATCTAAAAAAACTTATCTAAAAAAACTTATCTAAAAAAACTTATCTAAAAAATAAATACAGTTACGATGTAGAGGTGAATAATAATTATTCATAAATAACTTCGAATTAGCTTCTATCAGTTTAGACTTACTTCCACCACTCTTACCCATATAATGCACAACAACTCCTCTGGGATCAAAGGCTATTTTGTAACCCTGTTTTCTAAACTCCATACACCATTGCATATCTTCTACGTACATAAAAAAATTATCAGCTAATTTTTGTTCTGGAAAAAGTTGCAACGAATCTTTTTTAAATAGGAAGAAAGTTCCCCAAACCCAATCGGGATAAACTGCCAAATTATGGTCGAAAAAAGAACCAAGTAGAACGTTACCACCAATTCTCTTTCCAAAAAATTTCTGCAAGCGGAGCAATTCAAACAATTTGTATTTTATAGATGGAAATCGTTGACAATTATGTTGAACTGTACCATCAGGATATTCCAACCTTACGGACACAACGCCAACGTCATTCTCTTTTTCAATGAAATTCAACGCAAGTGAGATAGCATTATTAAGCAATACGGTATCACTGTTCAAAAGCAGAATATATTTTCCTTTGGCTTGTGCGATGCCAAGGTTGTTCCCTCTGGCAAAGCCAACGTTAATAGAGTTTTCTATAAGTAGAATCTCTGGAAATTTCTTTTTGAACTCAATGGGTGAAACTTCAGAAGAATTGTTATCAACCAAAATAATTTCGTAATTCAATTCATTCTCCAACAATTTTATAGATTCAATACAATTGCAAGTAAGTTGAAAAGTGTTGTAGTTGACGATAATGATTGAAACTTGTATCATACTTTCTCTAAGGGTTCAATCAGAATCTTTTTTGCCACAAAGATAAGAGGCGATTCCAGTTTCGTGAATTCTTTAAATAAAGACTTGCTTTGTTGATTTTAAATAAATAGTCTGTTTTAATTATTGAAAGAAGTTCATCGATAGAATTAGCTTTTACATACATCAACTTTTTCCAAACACCTGACTGTAAAGGGTGAAAGTCGTCAACAAATTGATAATTAAATTTATCTATCGCTTCCCAAAATTTAAGGTAACTTTCTTTGCTTAAAAAATCGTCATTATGTCCCCATGAATTTAATTTTTGTTTAAGTTCTTCACTGCTTCTTGACCAGGTTTCATGGACTACAAAAAAAGTGCTGATTGCATTGAAGTGAGAATTTCTCCGGGCATTAAAATATTCAGGCTTATTGGTTGCAAATGGCATGGTTTCCCAAGTTGTTTCAGCGTTGTCGACTATCAAATATCCATCAGATACTCTTTTATAAATTGATACCCACGGGCAACAGATATTAACAGGCTTTCCATTTAAATAATGAGTTTTTGATTTCAGGAAATTGACAAACCCCTTAAAGTTTAAAAAGTATTCATCTGAATCAATTTGAATGTGCCATCCGCCAGCACCCATTCGGTCACTCATTAATTTACGCTGACGGTTGTCGTTTTCAATTGGTGAGAGTGACCTAACAAAAAAATCGTCTTCATATAAATCTATTTTTTTTTGCGTATCGGTTTGCTTTAAAAAAGCGTGAAATGCATGATCATCGAATAAATAAGATTGCCCGCTCCAACTCTTTCTATTTATATCTAACGACAAACATATTTGATCGGCATGATCATAGATTAATGGTAGAGATTTTCTCAGCATTTCCCAATCGTAAGCAACACAAAAACCAACTTTAATCAAGGCGTTCATTACTCAGATTTTATTTTTTAGGTGCAAAAAAAAATTGTCAGGATAAAAAACGAATAACCTAATGAAGGTATTGATAACTGAACTGTACCTTTTGTTTACTCTTGCTCTGTAGTTCAAATTTAACAAGTGATTGAAATCGGTTGCCTTTTTGTTTTTTTTCCATTGTTTGATTGTAATTTTTTCTTGCTGCAAATAGTAATCGTTAATTACGCTTTTTATTTCAAGCATTTTTTTTTGCGATAAACCATTTGCTACATCAATGGCACTGATCGATTCTTCATGGACACGATACTGGTACAAAACTTCATCGATACAATAAATTTCATGATTACAACCCACACGAAAATAAAATTCGGTATCGGATGCAGCTTCGGTTTCACGTGTAATAAGATAACGATAAGAGCCCACTTCATTAAAAACAGAATTTCTGATAAGAGAAAGTCCTTGTCGCAAAATTGAATATTGCAACATTTCATCCGAACCCATCTCCACTAAAGGAACACAAGAGAAAGATTTGTTTTTGGCAAATTCAGGAAGAGTAATTTCACTCCCTTCTACTGGATTACTTTTCGAATCAATGTTTATATATTTAGAAAATACAATTGCTACTTCACGGTACTTCTCCATAATAACAATTGACTTTTCAAGCATAGTTGGTAGCCACTTATCATCTGCATCTAACTTTATAAAAAACTCGCTCTTGCATTTTGAAACCCCTTCATTCCAATTGCCAACCATTCCCAAGTTTCTATCATTTCGTGTAACTGTTATTCTGGGATATTTTTTTTCAAAGGCTTTACATAGTTCAAATGAATTATCGGTTGATTGATCATCCAAAACCAGCAACTCCCAATCGGTGTAGGTTTGATGGATGACACTTTCAATTGCTTCGACTACATAAGCCGAGGCATTATATACAGGAATGAAAATGAAAATCTTCGACACGTTGCTATTTTTCAGCCTCGACCACAATCGATTCGAGTAAATTAAATTCTTCTGTTATTTCCATTCCATGTTTCTCAAGATTGCATAGTCTGGTATCACTACTCTCGTGCACAGGTGGAAAAGTCACTTTGTTAAACCCAGCACTTTCAAAGATCATTGCAAGGCTTTTTTTATCATATATAAATTGATGGCCCCAATCTCTAAAAAAATTATTCACCACAATCACATCCGTTACTATTGTATGTTTGGGGAAATACCGTTGACTAAATTTAACGTAGTTCTGATGTATTTCTTTTTCAGGATGTAAATAAAGTTGAATCAGAAATTTCAAATCAGGGGTAGAAATTCTCAACCGTCCGCCTGGTTTTAAAACACGATAACACTCACCTATCATGAACTTGCCTTGCTCTAAAGAGATATGCTCAATCATATGCTCGCTGAATATGCAATCAAAAGATTGATTTGGAAAAGGAAAGGGTTTAGTAGCATCCATGAAAACCACATTTAGATTTTTAGGCAACAAATCAACATTGAGCCAACCTTCAATAAGCTGACTCTGACACCCAATCTGTAAGTATTTTTCTTTCTGAGCTGATTGAAGGTAGTTGGAAATCATTTTTGTGCTGCGCTTGAAATGAAAATTAAAATTTCTTTGTTCAGCAGAAACACCTAGCAGTAATCTTATTCTTTTAACTAGTTTCGAGTTTTTTATTCGATCAATTAACATGTTGACTTTCAAATTTAGGAGGAAACAATTTGACTTATGAAACAGTCCATTCGCAATGGGGAATTACGTATCCATCCAATTTCGGATTGCGATTATGTTCTTCTGCTATATCATTAATTTGAAACAAAATAGGATCTTTCGTCTCAAAAAAATTACTATGCCAATCACCAAACCATACAAACAATTGATATGTGCCATTAGATAATTTTGGCGATTGGATTTTTACTTCTATCACTCCCTCGCTCCTACTAAAATTCGGAAATTCTCTCTTAGATTTTCTGGGATTGGTACCCGTTATAGCATGACCAGAAATATCTGCAATAGAAAAACCAAGATTAGGGTAATCAATAGGTGTCTTTGTATTAAATTTTACAGTAAGAAGAAGCCCTTCATCAATTTGCTTTATCTCAATAAATTTGATCACCTCATTTTCTATAGACAACACATTTTGATCCATTTCTAAATGATATTTTTTTACCACATCTTGAGTTGTGCCAAAAACATCAATACCTCCTTCTTTCAAAAGTATTCCTGATTTGCATAAAGAGAGAACTGCATCCATATTATGACTGACAAACAAAATCGTTCTTCCGCTTTTGCTCACGTCTTCCATTTTACCCAAACACTTCTTTTGAAACTCAGCATCACCCACGGCAAGCACTTCATCAATAATTAAAATCTCAGGCTCAAGAAAAGCAGCTACTGCAAAAGCTAAACGCAGTTGCATGCCACTGCTGTAATGTTTTAGAGGTGTGTCCAAAAATTTTTCTACACCACTGAAATCAACAATTTCATCAAACCTGCTTTCAATTTCTTTACGCTTCATGCCAAGCAATGAACCATTGAAGAAGATATTTTCTCTGCCTGTCAATTCAGGATGAAATCCTGTGCCTACTTCCAGCAAACTTGCAATGCGTCCGCGTGAAATAATTCTTCCTTGCGTTGGTGGTGTGATCTTGGAGAGAATCTTTAACAAGGTAGATTTTCCTGCTCCATTTCTTCCAATGATGCCAATCGATTCTCCAGCCTGTACTTCAAAAGATATATCTTTCAGTGCCCAAAAATCTTCAGTAGAATTTTTTTCAAACTTAAGCGCATTCACCACGCGCTCACGCAAATTCAGGTAGCTACCTGTTTGATGACTGATACGGAATTTTTTGGAGATATCTTGTATTTCTAAAATTGGTTTCATTGTAATTTCATCAAGCAAAATCAGCAAAAAAGTCTTCTGTTCTTCTGAAATAAATCACCCCGATCAAAAGAAAAACAATATTGGAAGCAAGACTGATCCAAACAAAGTCCATATTAGGCAATGTGTTGGTCAATGGAAGCCGGAAAAATTCTACAGCGATATACATGGGTGAAGTAGCAAGTGCATATTGCAAAAGCGGATGTTTCAACAATGAAATTGGATAGAGGACAGGTGTTAAAAAGAAAAGCACTTGAATAAGAAATGGAATAACATACCGGAAGTCACGGTATTTTACATTTAATGCTGCAAGCCAACAACCCAAACCAAGTGTGGCAATCACACTGAACAACATTGCAAATGGCCAATAAAAAACAATAGTCCATGACACAGGCTGTTTATAGAAAATCAAAATACTAATGAACAAAATCAGCGCCATTAAAAAATCAAACAGTGCCACAAGAATGGACGACACTGGCACGATCAATCTTGGAAAATAAATTTTTTTAATAATCGATGCGTTATTCACCATACTGTTGGCTGCGTTGTTAAGTCCCGTAGAAAATATGTTCCAGATCAATAATCCCGAAAACACGTAAATCGGATAAGGTAAATTTTGCGATGGAATGTTTAATGCTCTCCCAAAAAACAAAGTAAAAATGCTCATCATCAACAATGGCTGAAGAATGGCCCACAAAAAACCGAGCGCGGTTTGTTTGTATTTTATTTTAATATCGCGCCATGTAAAAAAATAAAAAAGCTCGCGATATTGCCACAACACAGCAAAATTTAGAAATTTCTTTTCTGTAGGTTCAATTATATATTCAATATCCTTCTGCATTGGTTTTCTTTAGATTCGGCAAATCATTTAGAAGCCATTTTCAATCAAAGTTATAATGAAAATACTGTTTTTCGTTCCATATCCATTAAAAGAATCGCCCTCTCAACGATTTCGTTTTGAACAATACTTTCCGCTGCTTGATTCACAGGGGACTCAATATAAAATACAAAGCTTCCTCACAAAAGACAACTGGAGGATATTCAATCAAAAGGGGTCAATTGCTCAAAAGGGATTAGCCCTTGCTTCCGGCTTTGCAAGGCGTTTTAACGGTTTATTTAAGGCTATGCGGTATGATTTTATTTTCATTCACCGTGAAATGAGTCCAATAGGTCCTCCGGTTTTTGAATGGTTTATTGCTAAAATATTACGTAAAAAAATCATTTACGACTTTGATGATGCAATCTGGTTAACTGACAAACAAGAAGAATCAACTCTCTTTCGAATCATAAAATGGAGATCGAAAGTCAAATACATCTGTCGAGTGAGCTATAAAATAAGTTGTGGCAATGAGTATCTACAAAAATATGCTCTTCTCTTTAACCCAAATTCCATAATCAATCCAACTACTGTCGACACTGACCATGAACACAATCCTTCTTTGGCTGATTTTTCAGTAAAGCGTAAAAATATTACTATCGGCTGGACAGGATCACACTCAACATTGAAATATCTGACAGAGATTGTTCCTTGTTTACAAAAAATTCAACAACTCTATCCAACAGCAGAATTTCTGGTTATCGCTGATAAAAGACCTACGCTGGATTTAAAGTCTTTTAATTTTATTTTTTGGAATAAGGAGACTGAAATTCAGGATCTGGCTTCTATCGATATTGGGATAATGCCTCTACCTGATGACGAATGGGCAAAAGGGAAATGTGGATTCAAAGCTATCCAATACATGTCGTTAAATATTCCCTCTCTGGTTTCAAACGTGGGAGTGAATTCCACCATCGTTGATCATAATATTAATGGTTTTCTCTGCGAGACTCAAGATGACTGGTTTAAATACCTCGATCAATTATTACGCAACGAAAACTTACGGCAGGTCATGGGGAAACAAGGCAGACAAAAAATAATTTGCCATTATTCAGTGCGCTCTAACTCTTCTAACTTTTTAAGTCTGTTTGAATAGAATATCAAAATCAGGGCAATGCTAAAGAATGGCAGCAGTGGTATTTTATACCTTGCCAATGTACCAAAGTTGTATGTAGAGATGCCTACGGCAAATGCAAAGACAATAGAAAACGTCAAACAAAAAACAACGTCTGGGTTTGTCAATGCTTTAAATAAATACAGATTCTTTTTAAAAAGAATCACTAAGGTTAGTATTAGCAGGACTAAACTTTCTATAGCTGAAAGAAGCATCAACGGATTCTTTACTTCCCAAAGATAGGGACGGTATAGTGATACATTAATAGCTTGAGGAGCCAGCTTTAGCATACCGGAAAAAGTATCATCTAATTGGCCCAGATCATAACCTGAGCCGGCATCTCTTCCTGATAAATATCTTATATCATTAGCTGTTGTTCGCACTGTCTTGGCTAACATATCAATTGAATATCGTGAATCGTCTTCACCTACTTTTACTATAGAATAATATGCGATAGGGGCACTAATGCCAATGATAAATGGCAACAACATCACTTTTAATACGACAGACTTTACCTTATCAATATTTCCAAGATAGACCCACATAATACTGGCGGGCAGGTAAGCTTGTAAAATAAATTTCTTGATTGAAAAAATAACCCATAGAGAAAATAACAGATAGAAAACATTACTCGCTCTGATTTTCTGTTGAAAGAATAATTTATCAATAGAATATGTAGCCAGTCCTATTGCTCCAATAACAATAGTATCTTTTAATAAACCCGAGCCCCAGAAAAAAACGGAAGGAATAAAAAGGGTGCATATCGCCATCCAAAAATGCAATTGAGGATATCGTCTGTAAAAAGTAAGAAACAACATCCATGATCCAGTAAATCCAATAGTGGCGAACAAAACCGCAGTAGCAGAATAAGAAGAAAAAGTAATCAGATCAAAAATAGCAGCCAGCCTCACAATGAAATATGCCGAAGGATCAGTGAAGAAATACACCTGACTTGAATACTTATAAAAACTACCCTTATGCACACCATTTGCAAAGAGCATTTCAATTCCCTTTATGGGTGAGTCCATAAAAGCATCCCAAAGGTGTCTGCTTCCCAGCGTATGGTAATTGTATGTATCACCTCCGTGATAGTAAAACTGATAAATAAAACCAACGGCAAGCGCTCCGAAAATGCGAACTGTAAAAGCGCCAAAATAATACTTCCTCGTTACTGAGTCTGTAACCAATGGCTTTACCATATAGGCAACCACATAAACTATAACAATGATTATAGGTGTTACAATGAAATCTCGTTGCTCCACTGAAGTATTAAATTTTCATTGCTTTGTGATCTTTCTTTTAAAAGTTCCATCAATCCCCCTTCTCTAAACCTTTCAATCTGCGTTTGGCATCTTTAAAAGCCTCGTCTTTTCGATCGGCTCTCTTCTTTACGTCTTTAAAATATTTTTTTGCCGCAGCCTTGTCACCTTGTCGCTCACTTATTTCGCCGAGGGCAATTAATGAGTACAGATAATATCCTGAGTCGGTTGAGCCAATCTGTTCTGCAAATTTAATGCATTGTAAATAAGATGTCTTTGCTTCTTCATATTTCCTTCTGGCTTCATA
>DATJHZ010000087.1:0-14883 GCA_035493595.1 Cyclobacteriaceae bacterium
TTCTGCTGGCGGAATAAAACTTCGTAAAGCTCTTGTTGTCGTACAGTTTACCATTTCTATTGCGTTGATGGCCGGTACAGCAATTGTATATCAGCAAATGAATTTTATTTATTCGAAGGATCTTGGTTATGATCGTAACCAGGTAATCACATTGAATTTAAATCAAGACATCGCTGCCAAAGCAACCACACTGCGAGATGAACTACTTCGCAATCCCTCTATTCAATCTATTGGTACAGCATCAAGCCAGATGGGACAACAGCTTGGTCGCACACAAATTTTTCCTGAGGGCTTTAGCAATGAAACAAACATCATCACCAGTGTAATGGCTGTCGATGATCAGTTTATTCCTACCATGGGGATGCATTTGCTTGATGGAAGAAACTTTTCACTCGATTATAATGATTCGCTCTCCATGATCATTAATGAAGAAATGGCGAAACTCTTAAAATGGAAAGACCCGATAGGTAAAAAAATAAGCCAACAAACGGGAGCCACTCCCAAAGATCTTACAGCTTATACCATTGTTGGTGTTGTGAAAGATTTTCACTTTGCTACAATACGTCATAAGCTGGAGCCTATGTTTATGCTCTATTCAAAAAACAATCCATCGATGGCCGTCAAAGTAAAGTCATCAAATATGGAAGCTTCGTTGCAATTCATTGAAACTACATGGAAGAAAATAAACCCGGGGACTGCTTTTGAATACAATTTTCTGGACGAGCAATTTGCAAACCTGTATCGCAATGAGCAGGCTTTCGCCAGCATGTTCTCGCATTTCACTGGGCTCGCCATTGTTATTGCTATTCTGGGCTTGTTCGCTCTATCAGCCTTTACAGTTGAGCAACGTAAAAAAGAAATCGGTATCCGCAAAGTTTTAGGCGCCAGCAGTAGTACCATCCTGTACAAACTCTCGTCCGAATTTGTGCAGCTAATATTAGTAGCCTTTATTCTCGCCAGCGTCCTTGCTTATTTTGCCATGCAGCGTTGGCTTGAGGATTTTCAGTATAGCATTAAACTCAGCCCTGACACATTTATTCTAGTAGGAGTATTTGCGTTAACAATAGCGTTGCTAACCATAAGCTTCCAGGCATTGAAAGCTGCATGGCGGAATCCCGTAGATTCATTGCGGAACGAATAACCCGGATGAGTCACTTAAAAGAATAATTAACATAAAACTCATGCAACCCTTAGCCTGAGTTTGTAGTCTTTGAGAAAAGAATCGATATATGAAGAGAAATCTATTATTACTCATCTTACTGGTTATAGCCAGTGTTACCAATGGCCAGGAAATTAATCAACAGTTGAAAAGCTTTGACCGGTTAATTGCTTCGCCTAAAATAAATGTAATTCTGGAGAAGGGCGAGACAGAGAGTATCAGGCTTGTATATTCAGGTGTTGATAAGGGAGTAATTAACATTGAGCAACACCATAAAACACTTCATATCTATTTAGAGAATGCCAAAATCCTTGAGAAGAATGAATACACCAATCATCATTATAGCCAGGGTATTTATGATGGTGCAAGTATCACCGCATATGTCACCTATAAAAATTTAAAATATTTAGAGATCAGAGGTGATCAGGAATTAACATGCAACGGTCCTATAGAAGCTGAGGTGTTTACACTAAAAGCTTATGGCGAAAATGAAATCAACCTGGCTTCGCTGAAAACGTCATTCTTTAAAACATCATTATACGGAGAGAACAAGCTCGAAGTAAAAAAAGGTAAAGCATATGAACAGCGCTATCGTCTTTTTGGTGAAAATAAAATCAACACCGAAAATCTGAAGAGCCGTGAGATGGCAATGAACATCTATGGTGAAGGCAAACTCAAGGTGAATGCAACAGATCAATTACGAATTACTGCTTTTGGTGAACCTGAAATTCATGTGAATGGAGGAGCTCACATACGGCGTTACATCTTTGGCGAAGCAAAGATCAGCAGAGACTAATTTTAAGAGTAGGTTAATAAGCAAAGAGGCTGTTTCAAATTTTGAATCAGCCTCTTCTGTTTAAGTTAGGTATAATAAGATTATTACATGGTGATGTAACTCTCCAGATGTTCGATAATACTTTTTTGCTCTGCTATGATTTGCTTTACTACGTCGCCAATAGAAATCATTCCAATTAGCTTTCCATCTTCTTCTACAGGCAAGTGACGAATGTGTTTATCCGTCATCAGCTTCATGCAATCTTCAATAGAATTTTCAGGTGTTACTGTAAAGGGATTCCTGGTCATTAGATCGCCAATGGGCGTATCCTTAGATGATTTACCCTTCAATATAAGTTTGCGGGCATAATCACGTTCTGTAAAGATCCCTACAAGTTTATCACCTTCTGTTATTAAAAGGCCTCCAATATTTTTCTCACACATCAACGTAATTGCCTTCAAAACCATTACTGAGGGTTCGACAGAGAACACTACTTTACCCTTCGAATCCAATATGTTTTTTACTTTTCCCATAGCTAAATGTTTAATTGCAACCGATTGAAGATAATTTTTTTTATCAATAAAAACAATAAAGCGAACTGTTAGGCAGCAGCCGCAATTCCGGAAAACATCAAATTATTTGCTTAATTATGTTTTTTTCGAAGATCACCGTATAAAAATAATTTCAAAAAATGAGCGCCATCTTTAAGAAGATTCCCTCAACTCAGGAGGCTATCCCTGCCATTGGACTCGGAACCTGGTCAACATTTGATGTTCCAACATCTGATGCAAGGGTACCTGAATTATCCAGTGTATTAAAATCATTTAATAGCAGTGGAGGAAAACTAATCGACACCTCTCCTATGTATGGAAATGCCGAACGTACCATCGGACACATCGCCAGCAAGCTGAATCTTCATGAACAATTGTTTCTCGCCACTAAAATCTGGACTACCGGAAAGCAGGAAGGCATTCAACAATTAAACAACTCATTCAAAAAACTTCAAACTGATAAGATTGATCTGGTGCAGGTGCATAACATGGTTGATGCAAAAACACATCTAAGCACTTTACGAGAGTGGAGGGCTCAGGGAAAAATAAGATACATTGGAATTACGCATTACACCACATCATTGTATACACAACTTATTAATTTAATTAAAACAGAGTCATTTGATTTTGTGCAATTCAACTACAACATCGTAGTTCGCGAGGCTGAAAAACTTTTGTTACCTACTGCAGCTGAGTATGGTGTTGCTGTCATTGCAAACAGACCTTTTGAAGATCGATCTTTGTTTTCAAGAAAGAAAGCTCTGCCGGGTTGGGCGCATGAGTACAACATTCATTCATGGTCGCAGTACTTTTTAAAGTACATTATCTCACATCCAGATGTTACCTGTGTTATTCCGGCAACATCAAGTCATGAGCATATATTGGATAACATGCATGCTTTGATTGGGCCTGTGCCCGATGAAAAAATC
This sequence comes from Cyclobacteriaceae bacterium, assembly GCA_035493595.1. Taxonomy (GTDB): domain Bacteria; phylum Bacteroidota; class Bacteroidia; order Cytophagales; family Cyclobacteriaceae; genus DATCRE01. The sequence continues at coordinate 3,415 of DATJHZ010000087.1, forward strand.
AGGAAAGAAATGGTGAGCTATTTCAATGCTTAGATTACTCTGATCAAATCAGGTAAAATACCAAGTACTAAACTCAATGCTATTAAAATAACAAGAAGCGCTTTGTGCGAAAATCCAATTTCCACTGAAATAGAATCAGGTTCTTTAAAGAACATGGCAATGATTATACTGAAGTAGTAATACACGCCAATTAACGATGTAATTACAGCTACAATCACAAGACCTGTGTATCCATGCTGAAGCGCCAAAGCAAATACCAGGTACTTTCCAAAGAAGCCTGCTAAAGGAGGAATCCCTGCGAGCGATAGTAACGCTATGGTCATAGCAACAGCCAGAAATGGATTCTTCTTAAAGAGACCATTGAAGTTAGCGATGTCAGTTCCTGCACCTGTATTCTCTATCTGGATCATTACGGTAAAGGCCGCGATAGAAGCTATTGAGTATACTGTGAGGTAATAGAAAATTGTTCCTGTTGAATCCTGAATGCCGCCAACAAAAGCAAGCAATACATAACCAGCATGCCCAACACTTGAGTAGGCTAATATTCGTTTCACATTAGTCTGCCAAACTGCCGTAACGTTGGCTAATACCAGCGTTAACACTACAATCACTTGTAAAGGAATAAACCACGTGGATTGTACTGAAACAAATGCAACAGCAAACAAGCGGATAAAGGCTGAGAAGGCTGCTATCTTAACGATAGTAGACATGAATGCTGTGATGGATGTTGGTGATCCCTGATAAACATCAGGCGCCCAGAAATGAAAAGGAACTGCTGACACTTTGAATGCAATACCAATCAACATCATCAACACACCTGCATAGAAAAAGCCTGGCAGTGCAGCCGTATGAGCTGATGTAAATGCTGCAATAGCTGTAATATTAAATGAGCCTGTTGCTCCATAAATCAAGGCAATACCCATCAACAGAAAACCTGTTGCAAAAGAACCCATCAGGAAATATTTGAAAGCAGCTTCATTGGATGAGAGACTTTCTTTTTTACTTCCAGCTAAAACGTATAATGAAATAGACAGGATTTCTATGCCTAAGAAAAGCATAGCCATGTTATTGAAGGCCGTAAGCAATACCGCACCAGAGATTGAAAACAGAATCAGCGCCGCCTGATCTGTGATGTGTGTCTCAACGTGAAAATAATCGCGTGCCATCCAGAACCAGAAGACAGCAACAACACAGATCACGGTACTGAATGCTATTGCTGAGTTATCAAAAACCAACATGTCATTGAAGTAATGCAAGGAAGTACCCCAATCCATGAATATGCTAATACCAGCCGCTGCAACACCCAGTGTCAAAAAGACGACGAGCCACTTCTTGAGACTGACAATTTCAGCGAGAAGCGAAACAATACCTAGACCACAAATAATGTAAAAGGCGTTCATATTATTTTATCGAAGCGGAAAAGTCAGAAACTATAACTAAAAGATTATTAACAGCTGATTCAGAAATTGATAACAGAGGTGCTGGATAAATTCCAATCAACACCACTAACACAACTATGGGATAAAGCACAAGTTTCTCCTGAGATGTGAGATCGGTTATGCTTTTCACAATACTTACTGTATCACCTAACATAGATTTTTGAAATGCTCTGAACATGTATACAGCGCCAAGTATAGTTGTTAATGCAGCAACAGCACCTAAAATAAATTGATATTGTACAAGCGAGTTGATCAACAGGAACTCACCAACAAATCCGCTGGTAAATGGTAAGGCAACACTGCCTAACATCACCACTAAAAACACGGTGGATAATACTGGAGCAACACCTCTGATACCGCCAAGTTTTTCAAGCTCTCTTGTTTTTGATCTTACCGTTATAATCTCCACCAAATAGAATAATGCAAATACTATGATACCGTGACTCATCATTTGAATCATGGCACCCTGAACACCAATTTTAGTAAGTGTTAGTAGACCAGCAGAAATTAATCCTACGTGAGCAATGGATGAATAAGCAATAAGTCTCTTGAAATCTTTTTGAACAATGGCGATGCATGAAGCATATACAATACCAATAACAGAAAGTATAATTGCAGTATAACTCCAGTTATGAACACCTACAGGTACCATAGGCACTAACCAACGCAAGAGTCCATAGATACCCATCTTCAACATAATAGCGGAGAGAAGCATGGTACCTTGCGCAGGTGATGTTGTATACGTATCAGGCTGCCAGGTATGAAAAGGAAACACAGGCATCTTGATAGCAAAGGCTACAAAGAACGCCCAGAATACATAACCTTGTTCGGTTGGTGATAATGAACGACCAGCCTGGTATAGTGACTGAATTGCAAATGAATGATCTGTTGTATGCAGGTATAGGAACACTAATGCTACCAACATCAACAAGCTTCCTCCTAATGTATAGACAAAGAACTTGAATGTGATAGGTCCACGATTCTCACCTCCCCATATCAAACAGATGAAGTAGATGGGGATCAACGCCATCTCCCAGAATAAGTAAAACAAGAAACCATCTAATGCTGTGAAGACACCTACCAGTGCCATCTGCATCATCAGGATAAGTCCGTAAAATGTATGCGACTTCTCATAGGTATGACCAAAAGAAGCAAGAATGATAAACGGAACTAATACCGTTGTTAGTAGCACCAGCAATAAACTTATGCCATCAATACCTGCAGAGAACGTAATGCCCATAGAAGCAATCCATGGCAGATTGATTGCAAATTGAGTTTCAACAACTTGTTTGTCAAATTGAATAACAACGATTAACGAAACGATCAGTTCAATTATAGAAGCTCCCAGCGCTATTGCCTTCGCGTTCTGAGGACGAAGCAGAAATAGTACTACCGCAGCAAGAAGGGGCCAGAAAATTAAAAATGTAGTCAACATTTATTCGTTATCTATTAATCGTTTTCAATTTCAAGTCCTGTCATTTAACAAGACTTATTATTTATCTATCGTATAACTACGGTTGCTAACAATGCTATGATGGCTATCACCATCATGAATATATAGAAGCCAATGTTACCCGTTTGAAGTAATCGCGCTACTCTGCTACCCGATACTACGGTTGCCCCTACTGAATTTACCAGTTTATCGATACCAAGTTTTTCCACAATAGAATCGATGATACCCGATAGCCAGAACAATGGTTTAACAATTATGGCATTGTACAACTCATCAATTAAGTATTTCTTATACACAAGATTGTGAACAGCGCCAAGTTCGGCAATCTCTGGTGAAGGTACAGTTGCTTTCTTTACGTATACAAAATAAGCAATGCCAATAACAACCAGTGTTAATCCAATAACGGTAAGCATCAGATTAAATTCAGTGCCATGCTCAAGATGATGCGCTACTAAAATAGTTTGCGACTTGGCAAATACAGGACTGAGGAATTCACCGATCCAATCAGAGCCTCCTAATACTTCTGGCACTCCCATAAAACCACCAACAATGGAAAGCCCTGCCAATACCATCAATGGTATGGTCATGTTCTTTGGTGATTCGTGGATGTGATGAATTACATCGTGACTCGCTCTTGTTTGTCCGGAGAATGTGAGGAACAACAAGCGGAACATATAGAACACCGTCAATAATGATGTAAGTAATGCAAGACCCCATGCCACTGGACTATCAGCAAAAGCGTGAGCAAGGATTTCATCTTTCGAGAAGAAACCAGCAAATGGAGGAATACCTGAAATTGCCAGCACACCAATTAAGAATGTAATAAATGTAATTGGCAAATGTTTACGCAACCCGCCCATCTTACGAAGATCTTGCTCGCCCTGAAGTCCGTGAATAACGCTACCGGCAGCAAGGAATAGTAAAGCTTTGAAGAAAGCATGTGTTGCCATGTGGAAGATACCACTTGAATAAGCACCAACACCCAAGGCCACAAACATCAACCCTAACTGACTAACAGTAGAGTACGCGAGTACTTTCTTAATATCATTTTGTGCAAGAGCAATAGTAGCAGCAAACAACGCTGTAGCTAGTCCTACAATAAGCACCAGATGCATGCTGACTGGTGACAATGAATACAATATGTTATTACGGCAAACCATATAGATACCCGCCGTTACCATGGTTGCAGCGTGAATCAAAGCAGATACAGGTGTTGGACCTGCCATCGCATCGGGCAACCAGGTGTAAAGAGGAATCTGGGCACTCTTGCCCATTGCTCCTATAAAAAGTAATACTGTTATTAATGTGAGGATTGAAGAACCTACCGGGAATGCTGAAGCTTTTTCAAATACATCAGCATATTGAATGCTTCCAAATTCTTTGAATAATAAAATCACACCAAGGATCAATCCTAAATCACCAATACGGTTCATGATGAATGCTTTGTTAGCAGCATTGGTATACGATTTATTCTTAAACCAGAAACCAATGAGTAGATATGAACAAAGCCCTACGCCTTCCCATCCAACAAACATCAATAAGTAGTTAGAACCCATTACCAGGATGAGCATGAAGAACACGAACAAGTTCAAATACGAGAAGAAGCGGTTGAAGCCTTCATCATCGTGCATGTATCCAACAGAGTAAACATGAATAAGGAAACCAACGCCTGTAATGATCAGTAACATTAAAGATGATAGTGGATCAATCAGGAAACCAATGTCGGCTTTAAATCCACCAGCACTAATCCAATTGAATACTGTTATATTGAATGTTGCACCTTCGCCAGCAGAATAAAGCTGTCCAAAGACATAGCACGCAATTAGAAACGCTATAAAAACCGAACCACAGGCTATTGCTGTTGTTAGACCATGTGATAATTTCTTAACATTAAGCGAAACAAGGAGAAAGCCTATTAAAGGCAAAAGAGGTATAAGGCTTATTAGAATATCCACGCGCTTACCATTTTAATCTGTTCAAAATATTAATATCCGTTGTCTTGACATTTCGATACATCATTATCAAAATGGCCAACCCAACAGCAACCTCGGCAGCAGCTACCGCCATAATAAAAAAGACGAATACTTGTCCTGAGGGATCGCTGTAATAATTCGAGAATGCAACCAGCAATAAGTTGACAGCATTCAGCATTAATTCAATACACATAAAAATGACGATGGCATTTCTGCGGTATAGTACACCTAATACACCTACGGTGAATAAGGCAGCACTTAACCATACATAATAATCCAACGGTATGCCCTGGGCTGTCTTCATACTACTTTATTTCTTGTTTATGCTCCGACTTACCTAACATAACAGCACCTACAAGCGCTGCCAACAATAAGATGGATGTAATTTCAAAAGGCAATAAATATTCTTTGAATAGAACTCGTCCTAAATCCTTAACCTGTCCTATTTCAACATGAGTGTTTGTTGTGCTTAACAAAGCTGTTCCTTTCAATGAAGCAATTAGGATAAGCATAAGCATGCCAGCAAGAATTGTAGCAGCGAACTTAAGCTTATTGTCTTTATGTGGTTCTTGTTCCTGATTTAAGTTCAGCAGCATGATCACATATAAGAAAAGAACCATGATAGCACCTGCATAAACGATGACGTGAACAACGGCCAGGAACTGTGCGTTTAATAAAACGTAATGACCAGCAATGGAAAAGAATGTTAAGATAAGATAGAGCACACTATGTACCGGGTTCTTTGAGAACACTACAAGCAAGGCACAGAGTACTGCAACAAACGAAAGGAAATAAAATAGATTCACGCTATTGAATATTATTTGTTATGACTAAGTCTCTTGTTTTGTTTGAAATCAATCACAGCCTTCGTCTGTCTTTTCGTAACATCTACCCTATCGTTGGTTGGCTCTACTAATTTATCCTTTCCGTAAATAAAACTATCACGACCAAAATCTGTTGGCACCATTCTATCCGTTAAGAAAATGGCTTCTTTCGGACAAGCTTCTTCGCATAATCCACAGAAGATGCAACGCAACATATTGATCTCATATGTAGCTGCGTATTTCTCTTCACGATATAAACCTTCTTCACCCTTCTTACGCTCTGCAGCGTTCATCGTGATTGCTTCTGCAGGACAAGCTACAGCACAAAGTCCGCAGGCTGTGCAACGCTCAGCTCCTTTGTCATCACGTTTCAAAACATGCTGACCACGATACACCTGACTAAACTCGCGTTTCACTTCAGGGTAGCTAATGGTAGCTTTCTTTCTGAATAAATGCTTTATGGTAATAGTAATACCGCTGAGAACAGCTGGTAAATATATTCTTTCAGCGAAGGTCATTCGCTTGTCAGATACAACTTTAGATCTCTTGGTTAATGCTTCCATTCTTTGTCTGTTAACCGTTTGCAGTTTATTGTGTAACGCTTACGCGAACACGATAACCTATCTTTATTTTCCCGTCAAAATTAAAATTACAGCTGTTACCAACAAATTGACGATTGATAAAGGTAACAATGTTTTCCACCCTAAATTCATCAACTGGTCATAGCGGAAACGTGGCAACGTCCAGCGAACCCAGATGAAGAAGAAGATGAAGAAGAATACTTTTCCAAACATGAACACAGTGCCCAGTATGGTAATGGTGTTATGATCAAGTCCCAGATCGTTCATGAACGGGAAATTATATCCGCCAAAATAAAGCGTTGATATCACGGCCGATGAAACAAACATGTTAATGTATTCAGCAAACATGTAGAAGCCAAGCTTCATACTGCTGTATTCAGTGTGATAACCACCCACTAATTCTGTTTCGCATTCTGCTAAATCAAATGGCGCGCGATTACATTCTGCGAAAGCGCAAATAATAAATAATAAAAATCCTACAGGTTGATACACAACATTCCAGAAATTCCAATGACTGCCAACACCACCACCTTGTAATCTTGTGATATCACCTAAACTCAAAGTACCTGTCATGATGATAAGAGCGATGATGGCAATACCCATCGCCAGTTCGTAACTGATCATCTGCGCTGATGCACGGATAGCTCCTAACAAAGAAAATTTATTATTCGAAGCCCATCCTCCGATCATGATTCCATAAACACCAATGGACACTACTGCAAATACATACAGGATACCAATGTTGAGATCAGCTATCTGCAATGAGTATACTTCACCACCTATTTCAAGTGTGCCGCCCCAGGGAATCAATACTCCGGCCATCAACGCGGTAATCATCGCGATGCCAGGACCAAGAATGAATAAGAATTTATTAGATGTGTTTGGAATTATTTCTTCTTTCATGAAGAACTTCATTCCATCCGCCAATGGTTGAAAAATACCAAAAATACCAGCACGGTTTGGTCCAAGTCGATCTTGCAAAAATGCTGCAATTTTACGTTCACCATAGGTAGCATACATAGCTACTACCAACGTAATGGTGAACATAACTCCTACAAGAAGTAATTTATAGAGAAGGAAACTCATGCTTTCAATGAATGGTTAGGTTCTGGTAATGGATTTCCTTTTTGGAATTCAAGCTGACGCTCAACTTCCTTCTTCAATTTCTGTAAATCAATTTTTTCGTAATGGTTCTGAGAGATCACTGAATGATGATCAATATGACGTGGTCCTTCAACAACCCAGTCCTTAACATCTTTATGATCATAACGGCATTCGTTACAGATAAACTCTTTCACTTCACCGTACTGATCTTTGCGCGCTGACACGCGTAACACTTCTTCACCCTTCATCCACAATACAACCTTACCTGAACATTTCGGACAATCGCGATGTGCATCTTTTGGATTGGTGAACCACACACGGCTCTTAAAGCGGAAAGTATTATCAGTTAATGCTCCTACCGGGCAAACATCAATCATGTTACCAGAGAAATCATTTTCTACAGCTTTCTCAATGTAAGTGCTGATCTCAGAAGCATCTCCCCTGTTCATCACACCATGAACTCTGTTATCTGTTAACTGATCGGCCACATATGTACAACGATAGCATAGAATGCAACGCGTCATGTGTAACTTGATCTTATCACCAATATCAATTTTCTCAAACGTACGACGCTCTTCAACGTAGCGTGTTTTCGCTGAGCCATGCTCGTAAGCTAAATTTTGTAGATCACACTCACCTGCCTGATCACATATCGGGCAATCTAATGGGTGATTTAACAACAGGAATTCCACAACTCCTTTACGTGCTTCCAACACTTCAGGTGAAGTAAGATTCTGAACCACCATGCCATCCATTACAGTGGTACGACATGAAGCCACCAGCTTCGGCATAGGACGTGGATCTTTCGCAGAACCTTGTGTAACCTTAACCAGGCACACACGACACTTGCCACCACTATCTTTCAAGCTTGTATAATAACACATTGCCGGCGGAACAACTTCACCACCTATCTGCCGTGCTGCATTTAGAATAGTTGTTCCATCCGGAACTTCTACCTCAACACCATCTATTGTTACTTTTGCCATTACTGTATATCAGTTAACAGATTCAAAGTTTAAGTTATTCCACGGAGTTGCACGGAGAATACACAGAGGTGCACAGAGATTTTTCTCCGTGTAACGCTGTGATTCCTTTGTGTTCTCTGTGTAATAGCATTTATTTTTTATGTCTTAAGTTCTAATTAAGCTAGTGCCATTTTCTCTGAAACAAATGGCTCCAATTCAAAGTGTTTTGGATTCTTTACCTTCTCAGGATTACGAACATGATATTCAAACTCTTCACGGAAGTGACGGATCGCGCTGGCCACTGGCCACGCTGCTGCATCGCCTAGTGGACAGATTGTATTGCCTTCAATTTTCTTGGCAACATCAACCAGCAAATCAATATCACTCATCATGCCGTGACCATGTTCAATGCGGTGAATAACTTTTTCCATCCAGCCTGTACCTTCACGACAAGGGCTGCACTGACCGCATGACTCATGATGATAGAATCGTGCGAATGTATAAAGATGATGAACAATACAAGCTGTTTCATCTAACACGATGAAACCACCTGATCCAAGCATAGTGCCTGTTATAAATCCACCATCTGCTAATGACTCATAGGTCATTAGGCGTGGTTCACCTTTGGCAGTTTTTAAAATAAGATCTGTAGGAAGAATTGGTACAGAAGAACCTCCAGCTACAACTGCTTTCATCTTACGACCTTTCCAGATGCCGCCACAATATTCATCAGAGTAAATAAACTCCTCTACTGGCAGACCAAGTTCTATTTCGTAAACTCCAGGTTTGTTGATATGTCCGCTGGCAGAGATCAGTTTTGTACCTGTGCTCTTTCCAATTCCAATTTTTGCATACTCATCACCACCTTGATTAACGATGGGTACAACAGCTGCAATAGTCTCAACATTGTTCACAACCGTAGGCGATGAATATAAACCTGCGATAGCCGGAAATGGAGGTTTTAATCTCGGGTTACCGCGCTTGCCTTCAAGTGACTCTAACAAGGCAGTTTCTTCACCGCAGATGTAAGCACCACCACCTGGCTGCACGTATAAATCCAATGAATAACTTGTGCCTAAAATATTTTTACCCAGCAGACCCGCTGCATAAGCTTCTTCAATTGCTTTTTCAAGAATGGCAATTACATACATGTATTCACCACGCACGTAGATGTAGGATGTGTTAGCACCTAATGCGTAGCTTGATGTGATCATACCCTCAATAAGAAGATGAGGGATTTTTTCCATCAGATAGCGATCCTTAAAAGTACCTGGCTCGCTTTCATCAGCATTGCAAACTAAATATCGTGGCTTCTCTGACTTACGATCGAGGAAACTCCACTTCATACCTGCCGGGAAACCCGCGCCGCCACGTCCTCTCAATCCTGATTTCTTTACTTCTTCAGTAACCTCATCAGGCGTCATTGTCTTCAGGGCTTTTTCAACTGAAGCATAGCCACCATTTTTCCTGTAAACATCAAGTGTGTTGATGCCCGGAATATGTTCGTTGTGTAAAAGTAATTTCCTTGTCATCGCGATTATATCTCCTGGCGGTTCGACCGCATGTATGTACTATGATCTTTTACTGTCTTCAGTTTTTCAAGTAGCGTATCTACCTTTTCATTGGTAAGATTTTCATAATAGTCAGCTCCACATTGCAACATCGGCGCAGTTCCGCAAGAACCTAAACACTCTGTTGTTTTCAAGGTGAACAAACCATCCGACGTTGTTTCTCCTTCTTTAATACCTAATCGTTTCTCGATATGCTCTACTATATCTTCAGCACCACGCAACATGCAAGGACCTGTACGGCACACCTCAATGAGGCATTTGCCGACGGGCTTCATATTGTACATAGTATAGAATGAAGCAACTTCGTAAACTTCAATGGGCTTGATGTTAAGTATGGATGCAACATAATCCATTGCTGGTACACTTAACCAACCATTAAACTCAGCTTGCGCCAAATGTAGAAGTGGCAATAAAGCAGACTTCTGCTTACCTGCTGGGTAACGTTTAATGATACGCTCAACAAGCGCCTTTGTCTCGGGAGAAAATTCAACTTTACTTACTTGTCCTTCCATCGTATTCTATTATCAGTTCATGCCTCTTGTTAATCCGAAGATCATCAAGCTACATGTTGTTATGCATCTAATTCACCGGCAATCACATTCATGCTACTCATGGTAATGATCGCATCCGAAAGCATGGCACCTTTTATCATTTCAGGATAAGCCTGATAAAAGATAAAGCATGGTCTTCTGAAATGAAGTCTGTATGGCTGACGGCCACCATCGCTTATCAAATAGAAACCTAGTTCGCCATTACCACCTTCAACACTATGGTAAACTTCTCCTTTCGGAATATCCGTTTCACCCATGATATTTTTGAAGTGATAAATCAATGCCTCCATGTCATTGTACACATCCTCTTTTGGAGGAAGCACATACTCAGGAACATCGGCACGATAAATATCTGAAGGTTCTTTTTTAACTTTTGCGATAGCTTGGTGGATAATACTCAGACTCTGATGCATTTCTTGCTGACGAACCATAAAGCGATCATACGTATCGCCTTGTGTTCCTACCGGTACAATGAAATCGAACTCATCATAAGAAGAGTAAGGATTCATAACACGAACATCGTAATCAACACCGGCAGCTCTCAGGTTTGGACCGGAGAAACTGTAAGCCAATGCCATCTCTGCTGAAAGTGGACCACAATTGATAGTGCGATCCATGAAGATTCTGTTACGTTCTAACAGATTGCTGAATTCCTTAAATGCTATTGGAAAGTCAACGAGGAACTGATCGATTTTATCCCAGGCTTTATCTGAGAAATTTCTTTCAAGGCCGCCAATACGACCAATGTTAGTTGTTAAGCGTGCGCCACAAATTTCTTCGAAGATTTCATAGATGCGTTCGCGATACTGAAACAGGTAAAGGAAACCTGTAGTAGCACCAACGTCCTGCCCAATAATAGTATTGCAAATAATATGATCGGCGATACGCGACAACTCCATGATAATAACACGGAGATATTGAACACGTTTCGGGATTTCAATTCCTAATAATTTTTCAACTGTCATGTGCCAACCCATATTGTTGATGGGTGACGAGCAATAGTTGAGT
>DATJHZ010000088.1:0-15852 GCA_035493595.1 Cyclobacteriaceae bacterium
AACGAATATCTATTCTTAATACAGCAATAACAAAGATTGTTTATATGAATGGTTGGATAAACCAATCCATGTCTGTGAATAAACTTTATTACCTTGCGTTTCCTAGTAAATAACACGATGAATCTTCTCAAACGAATTCAATCTTTATCACAAGCTTACAGTAGTCAGGTAACAGAATATCGCAGGCATATTCATTCGAATCCTGAATTATCATATCAGGAATTTAACACTTCAAAATTTGTAGCAGAGCAGCTTCGCTCATTTGGCTTAGAACCCCAGGAGATTGCAACCACGGGGTTGGTCGTTGAAATAAAAGGTAAAAATCCAGACAGTAAAAGCATTGCACTACGTGCTGACATGGACGCATTGCCGATACAAGAGACAAACGATGTTCCTTACAAATCAAAGAATGAAGGTGTAATGCATGCCTGTGGTCACGATGTTCACACTTCGTCGCTTTTGGGTACTGCTAAAATTTTAGCTGAGATCAAAGATGAATTTGAGGGAACTGTAAGAATGTTGTTTCAACCAGGTGAAGAGAAGAATCCCGGAGGTGCCTCTTATATGATTCGAGATGGAGCATTGCAGAATCCACAACCTGCAGGCATTATTGGTCAACATGTATTTCCTTTTTTGCCCACGGGCAAGATTGGGTTTCGTGAAGGCATGTACATGGCCAGTGCAGATGAAATTTATTTAAAGGTGATTGGCAAAGGTGGTCATGCAGGCGCTCCGGAGCTTGCGATCGATCCTATTGTAATTGCATCTCACATCATTATAGCTTTACAACAAATCATCAGTCGTAATGCGAATCCACGACAACCAACTGTGCTCACCTTTGGAAATATTATTGGTAAAGGTGCTACTAACATTATACCAAATGAAGTAAACATTGCTGGTACGTTCAGAGCTATGAATGAGACATGGCGCAAGTCCGCATTAGAGCGCATCACAAAAATGGCAGAGAGTATTGCTGAAGGCATGGGAGGTAAGTGTGAAGTTGAGATTTCTCATGGCTATCCATATCTTGAAAATAATCCAGAGCTTACGCGAAGAATAAAAGCTGCTGCTATTGAATATGTAGGTGCAGAGAATGTTGTTGATATTGATATTACACTAGCCTCTGAAGATTTTTCATATTATTCGCAGGTGATTCCTGCTTCGTTCTATCGATTGGGTACACGTAATGAAAAGAAAGGCATAACATCATACGTGCATACGCCAACTTTTGATATTGATGAAGATGCATTAAAAATTAGTACGGGTTTGATGGCGTGGATGGCGTTGAAGGAGTTAAATGGAAAATAATTTTATTACAACAGAACTACCATTTTAGATAGATCGCGAAAAGGATTATTGCCGGAACGAAAGCAAACGTATATGTACTCCATGAATATTGTTTGAAGTATATACATACCAATGACGTAATTAATAGCATCCATGTCAATGGCAAATAGAATGAGTGAATGGTTTCAAGTATGTCAAATTTATATTGCTTGTTGTTCATATCTACAGTGGCATGAAGCGGGATCTTAAAGATTGGAGAGACAGCAATTAAGAGTGGCGGTCTATTACTTTCATTATAGGGATAGTGTAAATGAATTTCGTGAGGTACAGCTAACTCGAAATTTTCAGTTTGCATGAAACTTATTAATTCTCCACGACTTCGTCTCGACCCGCCGGTACGCTCTTGCCAACCCTTATCTACAGTTTCTTGATATACGTTGCCAGGCAGATATTTGTCGATAATTAGTATGAGCGCAAACAGTGCAGCAGGGAAGGCAAGAAAACGAAAGTATTTGTGTGAAGTTCTGCGATACTGTTCTGTCTTTGCTTTCTGAGCTTGTTCTTTCTCCCAGCGTTTGCGTTTGAATTCTCGTTTATAAATTTCTACGGGATCTTCTTCGTACTCATCCATAATAAAATAATTGGCACAAATAAAGATTTGTTTGAGATTAAAACAAGGAAGATGTAATTGAAATTCTTCTCGTCATATGAACAAGCCTTTTCTATAAGAGAACGTGAATCTTGGTGAGTTATCAAAAACAAAAAAAAGCCGGATGTTATCCGGCTTTTTGTTATAGAAAGTAATCTGAAATCTTCTTACTCACTCTTCTTCTCCTTCGAAGAAGCTTTCGCTTTTTTAGTTTTGATAGTCAGTAAATCACCAGTGCCTTCATAGTCAGCTAGGAGTGTACCGCCTTCTTCAACTTCGCCCTTCAGAATTTCTTCTGCTACGGGATCTTCAAGGTATTTTTGAATAGCCCTGTTCAACGGACGAGCACCAAATTGCTGATCATAACCTTTCTCTGCCAGGAAGTCTTTCGCTTTATCAGAAAGTTCAACAGTGTAACCCAATTGAATGATTCTGTCGAAAAGTTTCTTAAGTGTAAGGTCAATGATCTTATGGATATGCTCACGTTGAAGTGAATTGAACACAATAACATCATCCAAACGATTCAAAAACTCAGGACTGAATACACGTTTCAGTGCATTCTGTATAGTTGACTTCATGTGCTCTTCTTCGCTCTCACGCTTGGAGGCAGTTGCGAAGCCGATACCACTACCGAAATCTTTCAGGTCACGAACACCAATGTTTGATGTCATGATAATGATCGTATTTCTGAAATCAACTCGACGGCCCAAACCATCTGTTAAGATACCGTCATCCAGCACCTGAAGTAATATGTTAAACACATCAGGGTGAGCTTTTTCGATTTCATCAAGCAACACAACAGAATATGGTTTGCGTCTTACCTTTTCAGTAAGCTGTCCGCCTTCTTCATAACCTACATAGCCTGGAGGTGCACCAACTAAACGAGATACAGAGAATTTCTCCATGTACTCACTCATGTCGATTCTTACCAGAGCATCTTCCTTATCAAATAGATAGGTAGCCAATACCTTGGCTAATTCTGTTTTACCAACACCAGTAGGGCCTAAGAATATAAAAGAACCAATTGGTTTTTTAGGATCTTTCAACCCAACACGTGTACGTTGTATTGCCTTGGTTAATTTCTTAATAGCTTCTTCCTGGCCGATAACTTTTCCGCTCAGGTCGTTAGACATGTTAAGCAGTTTGTTGCTTTCTTTTTGTGCGATACGATTTGCAGGAATACCTGTCATCATACCAATCACATCAGCAACATTCTCTTCATTAACAGTGTAACGTTCAGTACGTGTCTTTTCTTCCCATTTCGTTTTAGCAAGTTCAAGTTGTTCAATCAACTTTTTCTCTTTATCACGAAGCTGAGCAGCCTCTTCATATTTCTGGCTCTTTACAACACGGTTCTTCTCTTTCTTCACATCTTCAATGGCCTCTTCAAACTTCACGATGTCTTCAGGCACATGAATGTTGTTGATGTGAACACGCGCACCAGCTTCATCCAATACGTCGATAGCTTTGTCTGGTAAGTAACGATCGCTGATGTAGCGATCTGATAACTTCACACAGGCGTCAATAGCTTCTTTCGTGTAGGTTACATGATGGTGATCTTCGTATTTCTCTTTAATGTTATCCAGAATCTGAATAGTTTCTTCAACAGTGGTGGAGTCAACCATTACCATTTGGAAACGACGTGCAAGTGCTCCGTCCTTTTCAATGTATTGTCTGTACTCATCCAGTGTTGTTGCACCGATACATTGGATCTCACCCCGGGCGAGTGCAGGTTTAAACATGTTTGAGGCATCAAGCGAACCGGATGCGCCACCTGCTCCAACGATAGTATGCAATTCATCTATAAAGAGAATCACATCGGGTGATTTCTCTAATTCATTCATAACGGCCTTCATCCGCTCTTCAAACTGACCGCGGTATTTTGTACCCGCTACCAGTGAAGCAAGATCAAGAGTAACAACGCGCTTACCGAAAAGTACGCGTGATACTTTTTTCTGAATGATGCGTAGTGCAAGACCTTCAGCAATGGCTGTTTTACCAACACCAGGCTCACCAATTAAAATAGGATTGTTTTTCTTACGACGTGAAAGGATCTGGGCAACTCGCTCAATTTCTTTTTCGCGACCCACTATCGGATCAAGTTTGTTGTCTTCAGCAAGTCTTGTTAAATCTCTTCCAAAATTATCAAGTACGGGTGTTCTTGATTTCTCGCCGCCTTTCTTTTCTTTACCAGCACCACCAGAGCCTGCTCCACCACCAAAGATTTTTGATGAATCTTCATCCGGATCATCTGTATCAGATGATGCCATCGGATTCTCACTCTGGTATTCAAGCATTTCTTTTACTACTTCATAGTTCACATCAAACTTGCTTAGAATTTGTGTGGCCAGATTATCCTGATCGCGCAAGATGGATAGTAAAAGATGTTCTGTTCCGATAAGTTGGGCTTTAAAGATTTTGGCTTCCAGATAAGTTATCTTCAACACTTTCTCAGATGCCTTTGTCAATGGAATGTTAGCCAGGTTTTTTACCTGATGTGTTGCTGTTCCTTTTGAAATCTTTTCGATTTCATTACGGAGCTCATCCAGCGGCACGCCTAACTTCTTCAATACACCAACAGCCACTCCTTCACCTTCACGAACCATACCGAGAAGGAGGTGCTCAGTACCAATGTAGTCGTGCCCTAATCGCAAGGCTTCTTCCCGGCTCAGCGATATTACTTCTTTAACTCGATTCGAAAATTTTGCTTCCATAAGTAGGAATGAATTGTTGATTAATGTAAATGTAAAATTTTTCTCGTGTTCTATGCTATTGAACCATGAAGAATTAATATGCTTTAAAACGCATTCCGCCCGCTATTTGTTCATTCACTCACAACGCTGAGTCATGAACGATCTGTCTGGCTTGTGGTCCTGCACAAAAGATCAGGTCAATTATACTCAGGTTGTTTACAAACTTATTGCCAAACACCTGATTATAGGGTATAGATTTATAGTATTTATTACTTCCGACTATATTTTTCGCATTTATTTCATTTCTAAGGTCATAAACGTCTGCCAGCGGGTCAGTAGTATACGACAGACTTTCCTGAATGATAATCGGGCTTTTTAGCCATTTAAGACACAATGACAGTAAATCAAGGTTTAGATCGTAAAGAAAATTATGCTTCTTGAATAGAATCTTCTGCAAATCTTCTGCATAAAACTCATAAAAAGGAGCATTACCATACGCTGATTGAAGTGCTCGCCATTGATTCATCAGCCACCGTTGTGTGTAATCAATTCTAATCTCTGAGATCAAAACTTTTCCATGTTTGCCAGCCAACGGAACGGTGAGCATTTCTACTCCGTGTGCAGTATTTATGTAGCATCGGTTTCGATAACTCTGTTTTACGTAGTGCTCATAACGTTCAACAATTAAAGTATCAAACTTTGACAGTGCAGAGAAGTAGGCAATGGATGGGAGATATTGAGTTTCGACTAATACAGATTTCACAACTGAAAAATTAATGGAATTTTAAGAACGCTAAGTTGATGCCATTGCAATCATGTTGATCAGAGAAATCATATTTCAATTTCACCAAGACCTTGTCTGATTATGGAGAGTTCTGATGTTGTACAATCAACTACTGTGGAAGGAATATTTCCACCTACGCCACCATCAATAACAATTTCTACCAGGTGCTTAAAGTCTTCAAAGATTTCTTCCGGATCTGTGGTGTACTCTTTAATAGTATCATCATCTTTTATGGAAGATGTGATAAGCGGATTGCCAAGCTTTTCAACAATATAACGAGGAATGGCGTGGTCGGGTATTCGAATACCAACGGTCTTCTTATTGACATCCAATATTTTAGGAACTTTGCTGTTCGATTCCAAAATAAAAGTAAAAGGCCCGGGCAAAGATTTCTTTAATACTTTAAATACGGGCGTATCAATTCTCTTTACATACTCAGAGATATGACTCAGGTCGTTGCAGATAAAGGATAAATCCATCTTCTGAGGCTTCACATTCATGATCTGGCAAAGTCTCTCAACGGCTTTGCGATTCATTAAGTCGCAACCAATTCCATAAATAGTATCGGTTGGGTAAATAATAATTCCGCCATCCCTTAAAACTTCAATAACCTGATCTATTTTGCGCTCCTCTGGATTTTTTGGATGTATTTTGATGAATTCAGCAGCCATAACGCAGTAAAGTTGGCTCAAATTACTGTATGTTCATACAAATTCATGAACCTTGACTGTGAACAAATTTTGTATTTTTGAACCCTAAATTTATTTTATAACATGAAGCCAAGTAAGGGACTGATATTCTTTCTACTTTTTTCAATTCTTCTGATTTCGTTTTCATTTTATGCCTATCAGATCGTTTATACTCCAAACATTTTGGTAGAAAAGGATAATCGCATTTTGGTAATTCCAGCTAATGCAAGTTTCAAAACCGTTCAGGATGAGTTACATAAAGGTGAATATGTTCAGGATTTAATGGCTTTTAGTTTCCTGGCGAAAATAATGGGTTATCATCACCAGGTTAAGTCAGGCAGGTATGCTTTGCGTGCTGGCATGTCTAATCTTGAAGCAATCAGGTTGTTACGCTCTGGTAAACAAGATCCTGTTAAGATCACTTTTAATAATGTGAGGCTTATACCAGACTTAAGTGAGAAGATCACAAGAAACCTCGCCATCTCGCAAGATGAATTTGAAGCGGGTCTCATCAAGTTTGCTATGAATAATAAATATGGATTCAACAAGGATAATATCCTCACCATGTTTATACCAAATACCTATGAAGTATATGCCAATGTTAGCGTAGATGCGCTTCTCGAAAAAATGCATCGTGAGTATGAAGCATTCTGGAATGATGAGCGCACGGAAAAAGCAAAGAAGCTGGGGTTAACGCCAATAGAAGTTTCAATTCTGGCGTCAATCGTTCAAGCTGAAACTGTGAAACGCGACGAGGCTCCTATCATAGCAAGTCTTTATCTTAATCGTCTCACCAAAGGCATTGCATTACAGGCTGATCCAACACTTGTTTTTGCCGTTGGCGATTTTAGTTTGAAACGCGTGCTGAACGAACACAAACAAATTGACTCTCCTTATAATACTTATTTATATCCCGGACTTCCTCCTGGACCTGTGAATATGCCAGAGATCAGCTCTATCGATGCTGTGCTGAACTTTACGCCAACCAATTATTATTATATGTGTGCCAAAGAAGACTTTTCAGGAAGGCACAACTTCACCAATAGTTATAAGGAGCATGTAGAGAATGCTGCAAAATATCAGCGTGCCCTTACCATTGAGCAACGCAAAGGCCGGGCGGCCGCCGAGGCTGCTAAAAAACACTAACGATGTACCAATCGAAAACTACGGTGCGCGTTCGGTATGGCGAAACAGACCAGATGGGATATGTCTACTACGGCTTCTACGCAATGTATTATGAAGTGGCTCGTGTTGAAAGCTTGCGTCAGCTTGGTGTAACATACAAAGAAATTGAAGCGATGGGTGTTATTATGCCTGTGCTTGAAAACAAATCAAAATATCTGGCGCCTGCGCGGTATGATGAACTGCTAACCATTGTAACAACGGTTAGAGAAAAACCTGGTGTCAGAATAAAATTTGAGTACGAAATTTTTAATGAAGAAAATAAATTGATTCACCAGGGAGAGACGTTACTTGCTTTTGTTGACAAGATCTCAAACAGACCACGGAGACCACCTGAGTTAATGGAGAAAGTTCTGGCTCCTTTTTTTACATAAGATGAAGTACAGATACCGAAGAATATTTTTGCAATGGACACCTGGCAGCTTCTTATTTCGGTGGCTTAAGGGAATACGCTTTCATAAATACGAGAGTGTATCGCTGTATAAACTTCTAAAATTATTTTTGAAGAACCTTCATGAAGATGAGATTTTAGATCGTGCCAACGGTGTGGCCTACAATTTTATACTCGCCGTATTTCCGGCAATCATTTTTCTCTTCACGCTTATTCCATACGTAACGGTTTATTTTCCGGAAGTTAATAATGACAGCATCATGAGCTTTCTGGGTGACATGATGCCATCGAGTATGTACGATGTCATCTCATCAACAGTGCTTGACATTTTGAGTAATCAACGAGGAGGACTGCTTACGTTTGGTTTTATATTCTCTCTATACCTTTCAACCAATGGCATGTTGGCCCTGATGCGCGCTTTTAATGCATGTTATAAAACCATCGAGAAGAGAAGTGTCTGGAAAATGCGTTTGATTGCCGGCATGCTCACAGTGATACTCACCATTGTATTGTTTATGGCTGTAACACTGCTGGTTGTTGGACAGATTGTGCTGGATTATATTATGTCACATCTGCCTGATTTTAAAGGACTGCACATGAATGATTATATCGTATACATGATTCTTATTTTACGCTTCATTGTAATTTTCATTGTATTCTTTTTGGCGATCTCTTCTATCTATTATTTTGGTCCGGCCATACATTATAACTGGAGATTCTTTTCCGTCGGATCACTTATAGCAACACTTTTAAGCCTGGCAGTGTCTTATGGATTTTCGTATTACGTTGCCAATTACAGCACTTATAACAAAGTTTATGGCTCTATTGGTGTGCTCATTGCGCTCATGGTTTGGGTACAACTTATTACAGTTGTTCTGCTGATTGGTTATGAAATTAATGCCAGCATTCATCATGGTGTGAAGCTTGAAGCATTGAGTAACGCCCGTAAAAAAAGATTAGCTAAACTAATTTAACAGATTTGTCAGCCGTAAGACGGTTTTAAAAGGCTATTAAGAAACAACTTTCGTTAATAGGGCCACATCCGATCAACTTTTTTGTTTCGTATGTGTTTAACAGAAAGTAGTCATGATCTTAACCGTAACAACAATGCGAAAATTAACATTAGCACTGGCCTTATGCCTTACTACCTTATTTGCCTGCAACAGCCAGGTTCGTGAAAGCTCCAAATCAAAAAACAATACCGCTATGGATTCAACTAAAGTTGTAAAGTCAGAAGAAGAATGGAAGAAAATTCTAACACCTGAGCAATACGCTATTTTGCGAGAGAAAGGTACTGATCGACCTTTTACAGGAAAATATTATTTAACAACTGACAAGGGTACTTATTTATGCGCTGCCTGTGGTGCAGAGCTTTTCACTTCTGATATGAAGTTTGAGTCATCATGTGGCTGGCCAAGTTTCGATAAAGAAATGTTGGGTGGAAAAGTGAAAACACAAACAGATTATACGCACGGCATGGTGCGCACTGAAATACTTTGTGCTAAATGTGGCGGACATCTTGGTCATTTATTTGATGACGGACCAACAGAAACGGGTAAACGCTATTGCGTAAATTCTACGTCGTTGAATTTTGTGAAAGCTAAATAAAATTTCAAGTTCAAGGTTTCAAGTTTCAGATTAATGAAGACTAACTTTGAAATTTGAAACCTTGGACTGAATAACTTAATACGCTTCAGCAATATCCAGATAGAAACCTGCTTGTTGTTTGCCAAAACCCTGATCAACGCGCACATTCAGTTTGTCATTGGTATTGATCATAATACGAAGTCCGATACCTGCATTTGGTTTAACACCATACTGAAAAGGTTTATACCATTCTTTTGCTGTTAAAGCGAACCCACCCCAAACAGTAAAGCCCAGTCTCTTCCAGATAGTGGCTCTGTATTCACTTTGAAATGCATAGAGATTTTTATAACGATAGTAACCGGTATAATAACCTCGCATCGTATTAGATCCTCCAATGTCAGCCATGTCTTTAAATGGAACATTGCCTGAATTCACATTGAGTAAACCCTGCAAAGCAACAACATCATTTTTCAACCAACCTATCGGGAAATATTTTCGAACATCAAGTTTAAAGGTGTTGAATCTATAGTAGTTACCTGTGGTAGAAGTATTGCCAACAAACATAGTTTCAAGAAAGAATCCCGTTCGTGGATACACCTGATTGTCTCGTCTATCAATAGAGAAGGCGGGTGCAAAACCATAGACTGTGTATCCTTCATAACCTGGTGGCTTTATATTTAAAAAACTTCCTGTAGCATCAGACTTTAAAGCATACACATTATTGTATTTGCCAAGCAAGCCAACATAAATTGAATTCTTGATCTTGCGATAGTAGCGAACCTCACCCTGCACTCTATTGTACTGAATCAAATCTTTATTCGGCTTCGGGTTTTCTGTTTCATATCCAAAAAAGTATTCAGGAAAATAAGCGTAGTCAAATCTGATGTTAATGATGTCATTATTGTTAGGTGTATATATTCTTCCGGTTGTGAAGTAATCAAACTGTTTATTTATGGTATAGATATATGATGTTTGTAAATACGATGCTTTGGTAACTGAATCTGGTTTCTTATTTGTTTCAAAATTTAAGGCCAGCAATCCGCCAAAGCCCAGGCGTGTTTCGGGCGAGTAATAAATTACAGGCAAGGGGCTAAGCCGAAATCTTTTTAGTTTATGTTTGCTTGAATCTGCTGATTGTGCGAGGGCATTAGAAGATAACACAGCCATGAGGAGTAGCATTGAAAAAAGACTGAAGTACTTCAGTTGCCTCATTTAGGAATTTTAGATTTAACCGTAGTTACTAAAAACGTATGAATTTTCAGTGCATTTTGATCTTTTTGTAACAAAGCTGCCTTTACAAAAAACTATTACTTATTCTTTTTTTAACTGAACTTAGTGAAATGTCCTTCTTAAGAAAAATCATTTCGAGTGGCATAGAGCATACTGAATTAAATTCAGAGAAAAGGAATGTTGTTCTCTCAAATTACATTTCTATTATTTCAGCATTGGCTGCACTGGCAACAATTATAGGCAGATTGATATTTGCCAATATCACTTTGATCTGGTTTACTGAAGTGCTTGCAGCAAGCATTCTTTTTCTGTTACCATTGTTGATGAACGCACTTGGATATACTACCATAAGCAGACTGCTGTTGTGCTGGGTTCCATCCCTTGTTCTTATGGCAATAGCAATTCTGATTCTAAAAGGAGGCAATGAATTTGAAACCTCTACGTATGTGGGAATCAGGTTTTACTTTCTTACATTCATTTGCTTTCCGTTTCTGGTGTTCAGTTTGAAAAATAATGGCAAATGGTTTCTACTTGGACTTTTAGGTCCGGTACTGCCGCTTCTTTTTTTTGATCCGGTATTAAACTTTTTTAACGTTGGATATTTTCAAATCGGTCTGCATGAAGAAACATATTCATATAATAATGTTCGTGCGTTCATATCTATTTTGGTTATAGGGTTTAGCTCCTATTTTCTAAAACGACTGATTGAGAATAGCGAGCAGTTAAATGATAGCCTTATTAATGAGTTGGTTGAAAAGAATGCACGCATTGCAGAACAAAACGAAAAACTCCGTGAGCAACAGGAAGAGTTGCGTTCTATTAATCAAAACCTGGAAGGTTTAGTAAGTGAGCGTACGGAAAAGATCAAAGCTAAAAATAAACAAATAACAAAATATGCTTTTACCAATTCACATCGGGTGAGAGGTCCACTGGCCCGTATCCTTGGACTTTTAGCCTTATCAAAATTGAATAATCAGGAGGATTATAAATTTTTGTTCGAAAAGATTCAGAAGGAAGCCATGGATATGGATGCTATCACACATGAAATCAATACCGATCTGGATGACGATGTTGATTAATCTGCAACTCTAATATTTCATTGCATCAGGACCACTTCTTCTTATCATCCAATTTTCAATATATTGCGATCTTTATTAACCTGGATTGCATTATAACCTATGGAAGTTTCAGATAAACCTCACAAGAAAAGCCGACTCACACTTTACATTGTTATTGCTTTAGTACTGGGCATTTTGTTGGGCTTCATATTCAATAAAACCTACGTTGAAGAAGAGAATCAAAAGCTTTCTTCAGTAACAGTAGGTCTTGAGGAAATCAAAACGCAAATTCAGAATACTACTGACAGCACTCTGCAGCATGCATTGCTTGAGAAAAA
Source organism: Cyclobacteriaceae bacterium (assembly GCA_035493595.1). Classification (GTDB taxonomy): domain Bacteria; phylum Bacteroidota; class Bacteroidia; order Cytophagales; family Cyclobacteriaceae; genus DATCRE01. Next base: position 11,889 of record DATJHZ010000088.1, read on the forward strand.
GAAAATTCTTTCAGAAGAAAAAACAGCTATTCTATCAGCACGCGATCACAAGCTAGATCCGTTCGCTTTGCTAGCCGACATCTTCTTACGGCTCATAAAAATGATTGTGGCGCCACTCGTATTTACAACGCTGGTGGTTGGTGTTGCTAAACTTGGTGATATAAATTCAGTGGGTCGGATAGGAGGTAAAACATTGCTCTGGTTTATAGGTGCATCACTTACAAGTCTTTTGCTTGGAATGATTTTAGTAAATCTGTTTCAACCTGGCATCGCCATGCACTTACCCACGCCAGATGCAGGTGCAGATATAGGCATAGCACACACCAGTCTTTCGTTAAAAGATTTTCTTTACCATGTTTTTCCCAGCAGTGTTATTGATTCCATGGCCAAGAATGAAATACTTCAGATTGTTGTCTTCTCAATTTTCTTTGGTGTTGCAACAGCTGCTATTGGTGAGCAAGGTAAAATTGTAATCAAAGCAATGGATGCTATTGCTCATGTTATTCTAAAAGTTACTGGTTATGTAATGAACCTGGCGCCCCTTGCAGTCTTCGGTGCGATGACGGCAATTATTTCCAAGCAAGGTTTGAGCATTCTTAAAACCTATTCCATTTTTATTTCAGAGTTTTATCTTGGTCTGATTATCCTTTGGATGATCTTAAGCTTTGGAGGCTTTTTAGCAGTCGGTAAGCGGATCTTTAATATGCTCAAGCGAATAAAAGATCCAGTTCTCTTAGCCTTTAGTACAAGCAGTAGCGAAGCGGCATTTCCTAAAACCATGGAAGAGCTTGAGAAATTTGGATGCAAGGATAAGATTGTAAGTTTCGTTTTGCCATTAGGTTATTCTTTTAACCTCGATGGCAGCATGATGTATATGACGTTCGCTTCATTATTCATAGCACAGTCGTACGCTATTCATTTGCCTATCGCTACACAACTCAGCATGCTGTTGGTGTTGATGCTTACCAGTAAAGGAATTGCCGGAGTGCCTCGCGCGTCCCTGGTTGTTATCGCAGGCACATTGGCCACCTTTAATATTCCTGAAGCGGGGCTTGCTTTACTTTTGGGTATCGATCCTTTGCTTGATATGGGCAGAAGCGCTACAAATGTGGTGGGAAACAGCATTGCAACCGTGGTAGTAAGCAAGTGGGAGAATTCATTGGGTGATCCTGAAGAATAAAACAAGTTCCGCGCAGACACGATTGAACTTTAAATTCCTAAATTTGTTCGATCAATAAATGAACATTATGCTACAGGCAGCTCCAAAAAATATTCACATCTATCTCGAATCAAACCCGAATCCCAATTCACTAAAGTTTGTGGTGAACGAAATGCTCGTTCCAGAAGGCATGAGCTTTGATTTTCCGGATGCAGAGGGTACAGATATTGCGCCACTGGCCAAAGAGCTTTTTGAATACCCTTTTGTTGATCGTGTATTTTACATGAGCAACTTTGTGACCGTTACAAAGAAAGAAGGTGTTGACTGGATTGAAATTCAGAATACCATCAAAGACCACATCAAGAAGTTTTTAGAATCAGGCCGATATATCATTGAAGTAAATGAGCCCGAAGCTGAGGCAGCAGGTGAGGAGACAGAAACCGTTCGTAAAATAAAAGCCATTCTTGAAGAATATATTCGTCCGGCCGTAGAGCAGGATGGTGGCGCAATTACGTACCATTCATTTAATGAAGGTATTGTGCGTGTTAAACTGCAAGGCTCTTGCAGTGGTTGCCCATCATCTATGGTTACACTTAAAGCCGGAATTGAAAATCTTTTTAAACGCATGATGCCTGACGAAGTTCAGGCAGTGGAAGCGTTGTAAGCCACACACATAACCATTCATGAGGATTAGCCTCGGGTAGGAGCATAATATAAAAAAAGCCGGATTTTTGTCCGGTTTTTTTTTCATATTACAAGATGTAACTAATCGGGATTTCCATGAGCCAGCATGAACTTTATGTCGATGAAAAAGAAGACCAACTCCAGAATTTCTACAACAAAGTTTATTACCAGGCAGATTCGATAACGCGTTATTTCATCATTGGGTTTTTTCTTGTAGGGTTGGTTCTTGCCATACTACATTCCACTTATTTGCTGGCATTAATTATGGGAGGCGTTTCACTAATTGCCTTCTTCCTGCTTCAAACATTTTTGCCTCAATCGCAGGCCGTTCGTTACGTGTCTAGCTTTCTCTTTTCGAATTTTGGTCTTCAATACCTTTTTCAATTACATGGACTGTATGAAATGCATTTCTTTTTCTTCATCAGTCTTACGGTATTACTTTTCTATGAAGACTGGCGGATACTTTTACCTTCAACACTCTATTCCATACTTACCATCATTGCTCTTTACCTCTATAGCGACGAACCTTTTCTGAAAGAAAACTTACCCTTAAATCAGGATACAGCACTCACATCCTTCATAGTACACATAACGTTGGTTTTATTTTATGCAGGCCTTTGCATTAAGTGGTCACTGATGCAACGAGAACAAACTCGCGAATCTGCTTTACAAGCTATTATGATGGAGGAGCAATTAACCATCATGAATGCTAATATTATGTTTGCTGACAATATAAGCCAGGGGAATTTGCAAGTGGAATATAATGCAACAGAATCAGACCGGCTTGGACAGTCTCTGTTAAACATGCGTAATAGTTTGACAGAATCAGCAAAGCGTGAGGAGCAGGAACGCTTTGCAACTTCCGGTTTAGCTCGCATTGGTGAAATATTACGACAACATGCCGATAGCCTTGAAACACTCTGCGATCGTGTTATTGAAGAAGTTGTTAAATACATGAAGGCTAATCAGGGAGAGATTTTTATGGCTGAAGATCGTGGTACTGAGAAAGAGCATCTTAAACTTATGGCATGTCGCGCCTGGGACAGACGAAAGTTTCATCAGAAAACTATTGCATTAGGAGAAGGACTTGTAGGACAGGCTGCGCTGGAGAAACAAACAATCTTCTTAACAAAAGTACCTAATAACTATATCACCATTTCATCAGGTCTTGGTGAAGCCAATCCTGGATGCATATTAATTGTGCCGTTAAAATCAGAAGATGAAGTTGTGGGAGCAATTGAACTCGCATCGTTCAAAAAGTTTCTTGATTTTGAAATTGCATTTCTGGAAAAAGTAGGTGAGAGTATTGCCTCTACTATGATCACAACTCAAAACAACCAGCGTAACAAAGAGTTGTTGGAGAAATCAAATTTATTGGCCGAACAGATGCATGCTCAGGAAGAAGAGATTCGTCAAAACATGGAAGAGATGCAGGCTACGCAGGAAGAGATGGCCAGAAAAGAAAAGGAGATCAGTCGCGTGCTTCAGCAGTCACAACAAAATGAGGAGTTGTTAAAAGAAAAAATTGAAGAAATTAATCGTATAGAAGAAGCAAATAAAATCAAAACAAACAAGATGCTTCATGAGCTGGAGCAGAACAGAATGTTAATGAGTAAGGTGATTGAAGAGTTGCCTGAAAAAATCTTTTTAAAAGACGAAGACGGTCGAATGATTCTGTTGAACAGCGCCATTGCTGCCGGCTATAATAAACCAGTTGAAGAACTGATTGGCAAAAGTGATTTTGATCTCTTTCCTAAAGAACTGGCTAAAACCTTTTGGGCCAAGGAAAAAGAAATTATTACAACAGGCAAACCGCTTACCATGTATGAAGATTTTCCAGATGCAAATGGGCAAATACGATATCTGTATACAGTAAAAATGCCATTTAAATTTCCGGGTACTGATAAGGTTGGTATTCTTGGTTATCAGGTTGATATCACTGACATCAAAGAAATGGAAAACAAAGTTAAGACCACGCAAGAAGAGTCTCTTGTTTACATGAAGAATTACCAGAAGACTCTGCTCAACATTCTGGATCAATTACCACATAAAGTTTTCTTGAAGGATGATCAGGGACGAATGGTTTTAGTTAATACCGTAGTAGCCAAAGCTCACCATATG
>DATJHZ010000089.1:0-11872 GCA_035493595.1 Cyclobacteriaceae bacterium
AACTTCATTCTTTAATTCAGCAATTGAACCGATGCAGATCTCTTCTTTACCATCTTTAGTTCTCCAGATAGGCAATGGCGTACCCCAGAAACGTGAACGAGATAAATTCCAGTCGACTAAATTTTCAAGCCAGTTACCAAAACGACCAGTACCGGTTGACTCCGGTTTCCAGTTGATGGTTTTGTTCAACTCAACCATGCGATCTTTCAGCGCTGTAGTTTTGATGAACCAAGCATCGAGCGGATAATACAACACAGGTTTATCAGTACGCCATGAATGCGGATAAGTGTGCTCGTATTTTTCTACTTTGAAAGCCTTATTCTGTTCTTTCAGAATGATGGAGATGATAACATCCGTGTTCTTATAGTCAGGATTGGTTTCATCTTCATCGGTATAATTCTTTACGTAGAAGTCATCAGGACCGAGAGGCTTGTGTGTTTTGATATTGTATTGCTTAACACCTTCCTGAAGCTTTACGCCAATCTCTTTTATGAATTTTCCTTTCTTATCAACAGTAGGAACTTCATTGTCGAGTTCGTCTTTTACAGTTAATGGTGGTATGCCATTTTGTTTGGCAACTCTAAAGTCATCCGCACCGAAGGTTGGAGAAGTATGAACAACACCAGTACCATCTTCCGTTGTTACGAAATCACCGGCAACTACTTTAAATGCTTTGTCAGCATCATACAGTGGCTGGATGTAAGGCATCAATTGCTCGTAAGAAATACCAACTAAATCTTTTCCTTTAAATTCCTGAACAACAGCAAACGGAATAGCTTTATCTCCGGGCTTGTAATCTTCAAGCTTTAGATCTTTATTCTTATCTGAAAAATATTTTCCAACGAGATCTTTTGCGAGAACAACGCTTACAGGTTTGAATGTGTAAGGGTTGAATGTATTAACCTGAACGTAATTAATTTTTTCACCAACAGCTAGTGCTGTGTTTGAAGGCAGTGTCCACGGTGTAGTTGTCCACGCAAGAATGAATACATCACCTTGTGGTTGCTTGAATAGAAATTCAGATGATGCATTACGCGTCACTTTAAACTGGGCAACAATGGATGTGTCTTTAACATCTTTGTAACAACCAGGCTGATTAAGTTCGTGTGAACTCAAACCAGTACCATCTGATGGCGAGTATGGCTGAATGGTATATCCTTTATAAAGAAGTCCTTTATCGTAGAATTGTTTTAAGATCCACCACAGTGATTCAATGTATTCTTTAGTGTACGTGATGTATGGATTTTCAAGATCAACCCAGTAACCCATTTTGGTTGTGAGATCGTCCCACTGATCTTTATACATCATTACTGTTTCGCGGCACTTCTTGTTATAATCTTCAATAGAGATTTTTTTACCGATGTCATCTTTTGTGATGCCGAGTTGTTTCTCAACCTGAAGTTCTACAGGCAGACCGTGTGTATCCCATCCACCTTTACGTTTAACCTGAAAGCCTTGTAATGTTTTATAACGGCAGAAAATATCTTTAACAGTACGCGCCATTACGTGGTGAATACCGGGCGTTCCGTTTGCTGATGGAGGGCCTTCATAAAATGTAAAGGTCTTAGCTCCTTCAAGGTTGGTCACTGACTTTTCAAAAATCTTCTCGTTCTTCCAGAATTCGAGTACCTCCTCTGCGATCTTCGCAAAATTCAACTCTTTGTGCTCTTTGTACTTCATTACTACCGTTATCGGTTAATCGTTATCAGTTAATTGGGGTTGTGTGTTATCTATTCGGCTGATCCGCTTCTGTCGTGTATTTTAATTTTGCTCAAATCGATCTCTTCATCTTCATGCTCACTATAAAAACTTGAATCGAAATCATCAATCAATAAGTGCTCATCTTTTTTCTTCTTCGGCCTGTCGAATGAAAGTATCAGTGCTGGTAAAAGGATCAGGTTAGTGAACATGGAAATTACCAATGTGGTAGACGTTAAAACACCCAGTGCTATTGTACCACCGAAAGATGAGAACGCAAAGATGATGAAGCCCGCAAACAACACGATCGATGTGTAGATAATGCTCTTACCTGTTTCAAGAATACTATCGCTAACGGCTTTGGCAATAAAGAAGTTGTTAGACAAAATCTCTTGTCTGTATTTCGCCAGGAAGCGTATGGAGTTGTCAACCGAGATACCAAAAGTGATGCTGAAGATCAGAGCTGTGCTGGCCTTGAGAGGAATGTCAAAGAAGCCCATCAAACCAGCAGTGATCATCATGGCCAGTAAGTTTGGTATGAGCGAAATGATAATCATCCGCACGTTAGCAAACAGAATAGCCATTGAAAACGTAATCAATATGAAAGCCAGTAATAAGCTTTCCTGAAGATTGGCAATTAAGAACTTGTTGCCTTTGATAAAGATTTTAGTTGTACCTGTAATAGCCGTAACAACGGAGTCTTTCTCTGTTGATACAAAAATGGTCTTCATTCGCGGTTCAATAACATCATGCACGAGTGAATCTAATTTAGCAGAACCTATGTCAGCCATCTGGCACGAGATGCGCATCTTGCTGAATGTTGAATCAACAAATGATTTGAACAGACCGCTGTTGTCAGTCTGGCCTTTCATATAACGTAAGATGAAGATGGCATCTTGTTTCGATGGTATTTTGTAACGAGCAGGATTGTTGTTATAGAAGGCCTGGTTCGATGCCTTGATAAAGCTCAGTAAGGAAACAGGTTTACCTATTACAGTGATAGAGTCGAGGAAGTCTTCAAGCTCTTCTACCTTCTTCAGATTTTTTGGGTCGAGTATAGGACGTCTCTTCTTGGTTTTGAATTCAATCTCAATCTGCAATGGCATAATACCACTGAAGTTCGCTTCAAAGAACTTAAGGTCTTTCTTGATCTGACTTTCTTCTGGAATATCATCTACAATGAATGATACAGAATGAAGTTTAGTAATGCCTATGGCAGAGATAACAGTAATGATGATTGATGAAATGTAGATCCATTTCTTCTTGCTGTGAACCATCATGTCTATCTCCTTCACAAATTTGCCCATGAACTTGAAGTTCAAATGCTTTAAGTGTTTCTCTGTTGGCGTTGGCAACCATGAGAATATGCCTGGGATCATAACAAGGCTTATTATGAAAAGCGCCATGATGTTAATACCGGCAACAACACCAAACTCGCGAAGGATAGGTATATCAGTAGATAGCAGCGTTAGGAAACCAATAGCAACAGTTAAGTTTGTGAGGAATGTTGCAAGGCCCATTTTTTTAACGACGATAGCAATAGCTTCAAACTTATCACGAGTCTTAGCGAACTCCAGATGATATTTGTTCAACAGGTAAATAGCATTTGTGATACCGATGGTTACAATTACAGGCGGAATGAGACCACTTAGAAGTGTGATCTTATAACTAAACAATGCTAATGTACCCAGCACCCAGATAACCATGATGCCGATTACGATGATAGAGAACAACACGGCTCTGAATGATCGGAAAAACAAGAACATGATAAGTCCTGTTATCAATACTGACAGGTACAGGAATAACTGCATTTCATGTCGCACCTGTTCAGCAACGACTGAACGTATAAAGGGCAGACCTGCATAGCGAAGTTCAATCTTTGTATCGGCAGTAAACTTTTGACCTGCTTCAACGATAGCTTTGGTAAGATCAATACGTTTAGCAGAATTTATATATTCTTTGTTAATGGAAACGAGCATGAGTATAGCACCATTCTCTTCATTAACAATCTGGTTCATGTAGATCTTCTGATCGTGTGCTACATCCAGCAAACTGTCTAATTCTGTTTGTGACGTCAGCTTATCAGGGAATATTTTCTGGAGATAGAACTTAGAATGCGCAGTGTCTTTTTCTATACGCTGAATAACAGGAAGAGACACCACACCATTTACACCTGTGATACCTTTTATTGTTTTGCAGAGGTCAAGTAATCTTTGGAAGTTGGCAGTTTTGTATACGGCACTGTCCTTAAGGCCAAGCGCTACTATGTTGCCATCTTCACCAAACTGCTTTTTGAAATTTTCAAAATAGACCACTTCGGGGTCATTTGGCGGCACGGTTCGATTGGCTTCATAGCTCATCTCTACCTTGGTAGCCTCGTAGCCCATAAAAGCAGTAACAAGGCCGATAACTATAATCAGCGCAAGGCGATTTTGAATAACAAATTGAGCAATGCGATTCCACATAACGTTTTTGTTTGTGCTTATGTACAGAAAGAGCACATAACCAACATTTTGAACCGGCAAAGCTAAGGATTTTTGGGTTTTTTCAGTCAGTTAAGAGAATAGAATGGGGGGTAGATTGGCAAAACCTGAAAATGAAGTTTGAAATCGTTTATCGCTTAAAATAAACATTGAAAGTAGACCCTATTTCAGGGGTGCTTTCTACTTCAATTTTGCCTCCTAATGCTATTATTTGGGTCTTAACAAGGTACAAGCCCAGGCCTTTACCTTCCACATGCATGTGAAATCTCTTATAAAGGTTAAAGATGCTGTCTTTGAATTTTCCCAGGTCAATGCCCAGCCCATTATCTGTAAACGAGACCTTTAAATACCCGTTTTCCGCACTTGATCTGATGGTGATGGATGGGGTGCGCTGTGGATGCCTGTATTTTATAGCATTGCTGATAAGATTGAAGAAGATACTTTCAATATAGGGCAGGATAGCGAAAACTTCATTTCCTTGTGTGAGGTCAGCTGAGATGTGGGCATGGCTTTCATGACCTTCCTTCTCTAGTATCTTTCTTACCTTATCTAAAACAGAAGTTAAATGCACTGTTGTCAACACACCATTTTGTTTTTTTAGCTCAAGCACAACATTCAGATCTTTAATTACTCTCTCTAAATCCCTGGTGCAACTGATAATAGAAGTAAACACAAACTCCCTGTCTTCTGTTGAAAGCTCAAGCACTTTTGCCAGTCCAAGTATGCGGGCAAGGGGTGCTCGTAGGTTATGAGCTGCAATGAAAGCAAACTGTTCAAGTTGATTATTATGTTCAGCCAACTCCTGGTTGGTCTGTTGTAGTTCTTTTGTTCTTACCTGTACCAGGCTTTCAAGTCTGTTGTTCTCTGATTGAATTTCAAGATTTTGTTTTTCAATGATCTCTTGTGCCTCACTCAGCTTTTTATTCTGAAGAGAAAGTGCGTCGCGTTGAGCGGCAATTTCTTCCTGCTGCTGTACAAGCTCTTCATTTTGAGTTGCTATTTCTTTTGTACGTTCGCCAACCTTGGTCTCTAAAGTTAAATTCTGACTGATGAGAATTTTATTCTTTTCGGCTTCAGCCACATGCAGTAGCTCGGCGAGTTTAAAAGTTCTCTTCGTGTAGTAAACTGTATAGAGTAATGTTGGAAAGCAGATAACAAACAATATGATTTGCAGAATATAATTATTTCGAAGAGCTGCTTCATATCGCTGTTGAGCCTGTGCATTTATTTTCCCCTCATAGCTAGATACATTCTTAACAAACTGCAGATATTGCAACCACAAGTCAAGTCCTTTATCGGTTGAGAACAGTTCATAGAACTTAGCTTTATTGCCCATCACCAGAAGTTGCTTGAGATGAAGACAGAATCCGATATAGGAATTCAATGAATCGCGAAGCGCATAAAACTCAGTTAGATTATAACCTTGTTTTTCAAGCCGCGACTCAACGTTATAGAGAATGGAATCTTTACGGAGCACAGCACTATCAACAGGTGAAAAGAATTGTTCGTTCTGAACGATAACATAACCTCGTAAACCTATGTCGATGCCATGTATAGTTGACTTGCCAATTTGTTCAGTAAAAAGCTTTACCTGTTCTGTCTCCAGTTGAAGTTCGCGATTGCGTTTAATGATCAGGTTATTATAATAGATAATAACAATATCGCCGATAAGCAACAGACTGATAACAGCTACGATAATGTCGAGATAGTATTTCTTAAGCACCGATTTCATACTAACTTATTAGAGACAAGGCTACCCAAAGAGGTGCTTTTTGAACTCATTTAAGTTACAGAATCCGGTGTTGATTACAAACTCATTCCATGAATCTTTCTATAAAGTGAAAGCGCGTGCCTATCAGTAAGTCCGGATACAAAATCGATAATAAGCCTGAGCATGTGATAATAATTATCTGGCTCTTGAGCTATAGCAACCCGCACTTCTTCAGGTAATAAAAGAATAAGGTTCTGATATTTTCTTGATTTCTCTTTGGTTAAAATATAGACTCCTGCTTGAGTAAACTCTTGCAGAAGGCCAGGCAACACCTGGTGACCAGAGGCTTCAATTTCAACCACATGACGAGCTCTATAAATTTTTTCAACTGAGATAGCGCTGATTACATCCAAAGAGTTTTTAGATGCGCAGAGATCAGTAAGTGCGCTATCAAATTTGCCTTCGAGTAGATCAGTTTCATGGCTTAGAAAAACATCGATACACTCGTTAACAAGTTTGTTGATGGCCATGGCGCGAAGCACGCCCACCTTTTCATTCTGCCCTGAAATTTTTTCAAGCTTTTCGGGTTTGAAATCATCTTTTAAAATAGCTGCGAGTAATTCAATGGTGTCTTTAAGACTCACCAGGCCTAAACGACAACCATCTTCTAGATCGATAATATTATAACAGATATCGTCAGCAGCCTCAACCAAAAATGTTAATGGATGACGGCACCATGATTCACCTGAATATTTAATGAGACCGAGCGTGCTGGCGGTTTCTTCAAAAACACTTTTTTCTGTTTGAAAGAAACCAAATTTCTTCTGACTCTTTCTTGACTTATCTCTGCTGGGTAATAAAGCGGCGCATGGATATTTGGTAAAAGCACCTAGCGTTGCCAGCGTAAGCTTAAGCCCGTATTGATTGCTGTTGATAATTCTAAAACCCTGGGCATTTCCTTCAAACTTGGTGAGATCAGTCCACTCTGCTTCTGTTACTTTATTTTTGAAGTAAAGTCCTTCAGTATGATTCTTAAAAAAATCTGAGATGGCATCTTCACCGGCATGACCAAAGGGTGGATTGCCGAGATCATGCGCCAATGATGCTGCAGCGGTTATAGCTCCAAAATCAAAATGTGATAAGTTGTTGTTCAGGTCTGAATGTCTTTTCAGAATTACTTCGCCTGCTCTTCTGCCGAGAGAACGACCAACGCTGGATACTTCAAGACTATGTGTGAGCCTGGTGTGAACAAAGTCATGCTCAGGTAACGGATGTACCTGTGTTTTATCTTGTAATCGCCTGAAAGGATGAGAGAAGATAATGCGATCATAATCCTGCTCAAAAGCACTGCGTGAGTACTCTGCTGACGTTGGTTTTTGTCCGATGCGTTGTGATGAGAGTAATTGGTTCCAGTTCACAGTTTATAGTAGGTTTACGACCGCAAGATGTTAATTTTAATTTGATTATTCTTTACAGATCAATGCACATACAGCAACGAGTATCAATTGATGTTGTGAGCGATCAGTTCAAAATTCACATTAAGGGCTGAGTAACTTTTCAATCCGCTTCTTCAGTTGTTCTTTGTCGGGATTGATTAAAATTACTTTACCGGCACTATCCAGTAAGATTGCAAAAGGGAAATAGGGTATTTTGAAGTATTGCGCTATTTCATTTTTGCGGCCTTTAAGATCTGAGATTTGTGGCCAGGGAAACTTTTCATGGTTGATGGTACTGATCCATTTTTGTTTGTCATCATCAAGTGAGACCCCAACTATTTCAAATCCTTTTTTAGCATATTGTTTATAAACTGTGAGCAACTCGGTATGTTGCTTCATACAATAATCGCAGTCACTTACCCAAAAATCAAAGAGCAGATACCTGGTCTTGTCAGATTTTCCACTCACCAGTTTTCCGGTTGTATCTGGCAACGCTATGAAGGGATAGTTCTTATCAAATTGTTTAGCTCGTTCAAGTGTTTCTGATACACCGTTTCGTGAGGCTTTCTGTTGCTGATCTGGCGAGAGCTTATCATAAATGGATTTAGCTTGTTGATACGAGAGCTGATAGCTGTCTCGCAAGATCTCAGAAGATAAATTGTGATCAGGATATTGATTGACGAACGCTGATATTTCGGCCTGTAGATTTTTAATGATTAATGAATCTTCCAACTCAGCTTTAAAAAGTTCGCTTCGCTTTTTGAAATATGCGCGTTGTAAACTATCGCTTACAGAACCTTTAACAAAAGTGATCTCAATCTTATTGACGGACTCGGTAAGTTTACTTTCTCTATCAACTGATGCAGTTATGGTAATGTTACCGGTATCAAGATAAAAAGGAGCATGAGTTGAAAGGCCATCTAAAAAAAGATGAGCTTGTACTGGTTGTGATATAAAACCCTGAAATGAAAACGTACCATTATTTACAATACTGGTTTCGTTAACATCTATGCCTATAGCAGTTTCGCTATCGGTGGTATAGCGGAGGTGAACTTTATAGGCGTAACCTTTATCGATTACGCCTGTAATAGTGAAGTTATTTTTGCTTTGAGCTGATGAGCAAATACTGGAGGATACAAAAATCAAGACCAGTAAAGTCCTCATACTACAACAATCAGATCTTTCGTAAGATGTTATTGATTGAACAGGCGTCAATAAGCTTGCTGCGCACATCGCTGATCAGCACACGCTCTTGCTTCATGGTGTCACGATCACGAATGGTCACTGTATTATCTTGTAAAGTCTGATGATCAATAGTAACACAATAAGGTGTACCGATAGCATCTTGCCTTCTATAGCGTTTTCCTATCTGATCTTTCTCTTCGTAGAAACAACGCAGATCAAACTTCAGATCGTTCATGATCTCCATTGCTTTTTCAGGCAGACCATCTTTCTTCATCAATGGAAGTATAGCTACTTTAACAGGGGCAAGGGGTGCAGGTATTTTCATCACTACACGTTCGGAGCCATCTTCAAGTTTTTCTTCAGTGTATGACTTGGATAAGATAGACAAGAACATGCGGTCAAGACCAACAGAAGTTTCAACCACATAAGGAATGAAGTTCTGATTATCTTCTGAATCAAAATACTGAAGTTTCTTGCCTGAGAATTTCTCATGGCTCTTTAAATCAAAGTCGGTGCGTGAGTGAATACCTTCCAGTTCTTTAAAGCCCATAGGGAAATTGAACTGAATATCGCACGCTGCATTTGCGTAGTGCGCCAAGTTAAGGTGATCGTGATAGCGATAGTTTTCAGTACCCAGACCAAGAGCCTGATGCCACTTCATACGTTTCTCTTTCCAGAATTCGTACCACTTCATTTCTTCGCCGGGCTTCACAAAGAATTGCATTTCCATCTGTTCAAATTCACGCATACGGAAAATGAACTGACGCGCCACAATTTCATTTCTGAATGCCTTACCAATCTGCGCAATTCCAAATGGAATTTTCATGCGACCGGTTTTCTGAACGTTAAGGAAGTTTACAAAAATACCTTGTGCCGTTTCAGGACGCAGATAGATTTTGTTAGCATCTTCTGCCAATGAACCAATTTCAGTAGAGAACATTAAATTGAACTGGCGCACATCCGTCCAGTTCTTAGTACCTGAAATAGGATCAGCAATTTCAAGATCAACAATCAATTGCTTGAAGGCAACCATATCGCCATTGCCCATGGCATCTTTAAGACGGGCGTTGGTTTCATCAATTTTCTTTTGATACTCCACCACACGCGGGTTGGTAGAGACAAACATCGCGCGATCAAAATTTTCAAAACGCTTAGCTGCTTTCTCAACTTCCTTTTCAATCTTCTCTTCCATCTTACTGATGACATCTTCTACCAGCACATCGGCGCGGTAGCGCTTCTTTGAATCTTTGTTATCGATCATCGGGTCATTGAAGGCATCTACGTGACCGGAAGCTTTCCAGATGGTAGGATGCATAAAAATAGCCGAGTCGATGCCCACTATATTTTCATGGAGAAGCGTCATGAACTTCCACCAGTATTCTTTAATGTTATTTTTTAACTCCGCGCCATTCTGGCCATAGTCATAGACAGCACTGAGGCCATCATAGATTTCGCTCGACGGAAAAACGAACCCATACTCCTTGGCATGGGAAATTACATTCTTAAAAAGGTTGTCTTCTTGATTTGCCATAAGCCGCAAAGATAATATTAGTATACAGTCTGTAACGTTATAAGGAAGGTTTTTTGAATCCTTTTTAATTCAAACCCCTTCTTATTATTAATATTATTTTTAAGGAGGGGGCAGTTGAGGCTGTGTTAGGATTCGTTTATTCTGAGGTATTGCCTTAAGTCTTAATTACCTCTTCGCATCTTTTATTCTTTTCGATCATCAATTTCATGTAAACTTTAAAGGCTTGCTTGGAGATTGATTCCTTGTCAGGCTCTATCTTCTCGCTATGCTTTTCTAAGAGAGTATAGTAAAAATCATACGTCTCGTTTGAGTCGTCAATTCAGACCAAGGCTTGTCATAATTAGTTCATCGAGGTTGGGTTGGTAATGGCAATTATCTAAACCCATTTCACGCAGACTGTTAAAAAATTTTCGACACTTCAATTCTTCACGAATGAGATAGAGCGTTACTTCTACAGATGAAGGTAGTTTTATTGCTGAATGCTTTATATTTTTAAGTTTCATAACATGAGGACTTTTGCTATCTGCCATAAAGGTGACAATGTTTCTAAGTTAGATGTATGTCCAAATTGGGTATACAGGAAAATATTTTATTGAAAATTATTTGAGATCGCTAAAGCAACGAGAGTAAATCCAGAAGATTTACTGAATTTTTTGATTGCCCTAGTTTCAACAAGCAGCAATTTTATATAAGATGAAATATAGAATTAGTAAAATAAAAGTATTGACCTTGTTCATTTTGCTAATTGCAAAGGTGTCGTACAGTCAACAAGAAAATATTTCTCTTATCAATTTTACTTATTCAAGTTGTGACAAGGAAGCAGATCCAGAAAGGCTAAGAACAAGAATCATTAAAAAAGAATTTAGAGGAGATATTCTCACAATTGAAATTGGAACAACAGCAAACTGCTGTGTGACATTTGTGCCGATGGTATCTGTAAAAAATAATATCCTGTTATTAGATTTTAAAGAAACAGGAGATTTTTGTTTTTGTGATTGTTGCTACGGGCTTATTTATCAAATTAAAGGAATAAAGAACCATGAAATGGTCATTAAATTTAAAGGAGCGGATATCGAACTTACAGCAGAAAAATACAAAACGTATCCAATAAAATTTGAAATCATAAAAGGCGACACTGTTAATTATTCTGATAAATACGGACTCAAACAAGGAAAGTGGTTTGATCTTGACGATTCGTCTACAGAAAGTGGGTATAACGAATACAAGGATAACAGGATTATCAAAGAAGTAATTTTTTATCTGGATGGAAAAATTAAGAGTATTCGTGATGATAAGACTTTCATTTCATACTATCCTTCGGGTATTAAAAAGAGAGAATGTGAATGGGGAGTTTTTGATCCAAATTCTCACCGGGAATGTAAAGATTGGAATGAGAAAGGTGAAATGATTTACCCTAGTGATTATGGGAAATAAGGCCTTAAAAAAGTATCACGCTCAAGCCTTCAACAACTCAATCGCAAACACAGAACCTCCATTGACGGGACGTTCAAACCATACTTTCCGTTTATCAATTCCATGTAACGCTTTACCAGTGAAAGGCCGAGACCGTTAGAGCTTTCACCAGCCGTGGGTTGGTTGTTTAACCTTGAGATTTTTTTGAAAAGCCTATCCTCTTCTGTAGCAGGAACTCCCACGCCATAATCTCTTACACGAACCTGTACGTGTTGCAATCTAAATTTACATTAGGGATTATTTACATCGAAAAATTTAACCATGCTCCTAAGATCAAAAGAAACTGTCTCTAGTTGTTGATTATTGTCAGAAATGGTGAAAATAACATCGTTGAAATCATAATCGCTTCCGCTGT
>DATJHZ010000090.1:0-10817 GCA_035493595.1 Cyclobacteriaceae bacterium
GCGTAAAAAAGTAAATGAGTACATTGATCTCTATCTCGAAAAATTTAAGCTATCGGCATAAAGAAAATACCTACTTTTAAGGCCATTTTCAGATTCATGTCCATTCAAGAACAACTTAGCAAAACCCTTGAGCTTATAAGAATTGAACGCCAGGCCGACCTCGAACAGTATCGGCAAAAGGTGTTACTCTTGCCGCTTCATCGTAAAACAAAAGAAGGCAAGTGCTGGTACCCTGTGCGCATTAAACGCAACTATATTGGCACAGGCGAAAGATTAATTATAGAAGTTGAGCGCACCAAAGAACTTGATCAGCCTCACGTATTCTCCAGTGGAAAAGTTGTAAGTGTTTTCAGCAACGCAAAAGGTACGCCCGAAAAACATAATGCAGGCGGAGTGATCAATTACGTTCGCGACAACCTGATGGTGATAACACTCAACCATGACGACTTACCTGATTGGATTGACGACGGGCACATTGGTGTGGATGTGATGTTTGATGAGAACAGCTATCGCGAAATGGAGACTGTCTTGAAAAATGTTATCAAGGCAGAAGATGGTCGTCTGGCAGAATTGAGAGATGTATTGCTGGGTGCAAAGACAGCCGAATTCAAAACAGATGATATTGTTGCACCAACGGATTCAAAATTAAATCCAAGTCAGCAGGCTGCGTTGGTAAAAATTGCAACGGCTAAAGATGTAGCGATCATTCATGGCCCTCCGGGAACGGGCAAGACAACAACGCTTGTTCAGTCCATCTCTAAAACAATTGAAACAGAACAACAGGTTTTGGTTTGCGCCGCCAGCAATGCCGCTGTCGATTTGCTTGCCGATAAATTATCAGATGCAGGACTTCGCGTTCTTCGCATGGGACACCCTGCGCGTGTTACTGAGCAATCACTAAGCAAAACGTTAGATGCCCGCATCGCCGCGCACGAATACTATAAAGATCTTCGTGCTATGCGTAAACGTATGGAGCAACTTCGCTCCATGGCCATGAAGTATAAACGCGAATTCGGATATCATGAGCGTGAACAACGCAAACGTCTCATGGAAGAATCAAGAGCACTAAAGGCCGACGCTGATGTACTTGAATTTTATATCGTAAATGATCTGTTGCAAAACAGCGATGCCATTTGTTGTACGCTTGTAGGTGCCTCCAATCACTTGCTTCGCGGAAAGCGTTTCAGCAGTGTATTTATCGATGAAGCAGCTCAGGCACTTGAGCCTGCCTGTTGGATTCCGATCACAAAAGCTGATCGCGTAATTTTTGCAGGAGATCATTGTCAGCTACCGCCAACAATTAAATCTTTTGAAGCGGCGAAAGCCGGCCTCTCAATAACGCTCTTTGAAAAATGTATTGAGAAGCAACCCGCTACTGCTGTGATGTTGAAGACTCAATACCGCATGCACGAAGACATCATGCAGTTTTCTTCACGTTATTTTTATAACAACGAATTGATTGCGCATGAATTTGTAAGACTGGCAACACTTCCCAATCATCTGCCTATTGATTTTGTAGATACAGCCGGATGTGGTTTTAATGAAGAACAAGATCCTGAAACACTAAGCCGCATCAATACGGAAGAAGCCTCATTACTAATTAAGCTGGTTGAAAAGATTGTTGAAGAAATTGGCGTTGATGTTTGGCAGGAAGCTAATTATAAACTTGGAATCATTGCACCCTATAGTGCCCAGGTAGAATGCCTGCATAAACTCGCAGAAGCTTCACCTCTATTAGGAGAAATTGCTTCTTTCATATCCATCAATACCGTTGATGCATTCCAGGGACAGGAACGTGATATCATTGCCATCAGTTTCGTTCGAAGCAATGATAAGGCAGACGTTGGATTTTTATCTGACATCCGCCGAACAAATGTTGCTATGACCCGCGCTAAAAAGAAATTAATAATGGTTGGTGATAGTGCAACACTTGGCTCACATCCATTCTACCTGGAGCTGCTGGATTACGTTCAGCAAAAAGGATTTTACAGAAGTGCGTTTGAGATTGAACAGTAATTATTGAACACTTGCCTGAAAGGCCGCAGGTTTCATATCAATAGGAAGATCGGCTCTGAAGATGTCGCGCACTTCATGTTCAAGATCGTAAGATTCGTAGTAAATGTATTTATAGTCTCCTGAAATAGAGAAGTAACTTTCTTCGCGCTTACTGTTAATGCCCTTGCCTAAGTTTTTAGGCTTCGACCATTTTTTCCAGGTATCATCTAACCTGGTAGTTTCAAAAATATCGCAGCCACCAAAACCTCCATGACCGTATGATGAAAAGAACAAGGTCTTACCATCCGCCGAAAGAAAAGGCGCGAAATCCGCTTGCGCAGAATTAACAACGGCGCCAAGACTTACAGGCACTGACCACTTATCTTCACCTTTAGGAAAACTTATATACAAATCCTGATCACCTTTAGAATCTTCACGTTGAACAGCCATCAATAAAACTTTAGGTTTTATACTGCAATAGAAATCAATGTAGGCATTAAGATTATAGAAGTCTTCAATCTCCATCGCTACAGGTTCACTCCATCCTGTTCCTTGCCGAGCAGCATGCATGAGTGGTTTCTTGGGATCAATAATATCGCTTATAAAAAAAATCTCATCACCATTAGGACTAATACTGCAAATGGCATCTGCATTTTTAGTGTTGATTGGTTCACCCAGATCTTTGGTTTCACCCCATTGGTTATCCCCCTCTGACATACAATACCAGATATCCTGTTTATCTTTTTGTTTGGAGATGTTACCAGGATGATTTCTTCGGCAGAAAAACAATTCCTTTCCATCCGCTGTAATGAATGGTCTTACTTCTTCAAAAACACTATTAACTTTTATAGGAAGTATTGTAAAATTTACCTCCTGTAATGCAGGGTCAGAAACATCAAACGGGTATCGTGATTGAAGCAAATCTTTGGCTGCACCTTTACGCTGTATTCCGAAAAAATTAAAAACAAAAATGCCCGTAAAAACAATTGCTGTCAGTGCTATCACACCGCCAACAATCCATACATATTTCATTTGAATACGAAGCTTTTGAGAAGGTTTTTGTTTGTGTTTCATTTTCATCAACAATAAGCTTAAGGGAACCTAATTTAATTGATTTTTGGTGCTAATCATTAACCGTCCTTATAAATACCAGTTGTAATTCGCTGAATATGCGTATTTTCATCTGTACTTTATTAACGCGCGACATTATGCTTTACCGAACCGCCGCACTGGCCCTTATTGCCAGCATACTTTTCTCCTGCGAAAAGAAAAATGAGTTTGTGCATGACGATGGCCTGGAATCCTTTTCAGTGAGTGGCCTGGAATCCCGGATCAAGACACTGGCATCAGATGAATTTCAAGGTCGACGTCCCTTTACAGAAGGAGAGAAAAAAACCATAACCTATCTTGAAAATCAATTCAAAGAACTTGGGCTTGAGCCAGGTAACGGAACCAGTTATCTGCAAGAAGTGCCCATGGTTGAAATCACGCCAACAGCTGATACCATTATGACAGTAAAGGGTCCTAAAGGAAAATTTACCTTAAAAGGATTTGATGACTACACCTGGAATACGCAGCGCACCGATTCAATCATAACATGGAAAGATGAAGAAGTTGTTTTTGCAGGCTTTGGCATTATTGCACCTGAATATCATTGGAATGATTATGAAGGTCTTGATGTGAAAGGCAAAATTGTGTTGGTGCTCGTGAATGATCCGGGCTTTGGCAGTGATGATTCTACGTTCTTCAAAGGCAGCACCATGACATACTATGGCCGCTGGACATATAAGTATGAAGAGGCTGCACGTCAGGGAGCGAAAGGTTGCTTTGTAATTCACAACACTATACCTGCCGCATATCCATTTGCCGTTGTGCAGAATGGATGGAACTCGCCTCATCTTTATCTTGATCCACGTGGCAAGAATCAATTCTTCTCCGAAGGTGTTGGATGGATTTCAAAACCCGCCACCGAAAAACTTTTTCAAGCTGCCGGTCTTGATTTTAATGATCAGCAATCACTCGCACGAAAGCCCGGTTTTAAAGGACAAAGCCTCAAGCTAAAAATTTCAACCGGTATGAAGGTGAAAGTTCGTTATGATAAATCGTATAACGTAATCAGTAAATTAACGGGCAGTGAAAAACCAGATGAATATGTAATCTACTCTGCACATTGGGATCATTTTGGAATCAGCAAAAAAGATGCTGAAGGTGATAGCATTTACAACGGTGCATTAGATAATGCCAGCGGAACTGCAGGCTTACTTGAAATTGCCAAAGCATTTAAAGCATTGAAAAATAAACCGAAGCGTAGCGTAATCTTTTTAGCCGTTACGGCTGAAGAACAAGGACTCTGGGGTTCTGCTTACTATGCTGAAAATCCTGTGTATCCAAAAGAAAAAACAGTGGCCAATATCAACATGGATGGTATCAATCCTTACGGGAAAATGAAAGACATTATGGTTATCGGAAAAGGACAATCCGATCTTGAAGATTACCTGATTGCGGAAGCCAAATTATTAGGTCGTGAAGTAGTGCCCGATCAGGAATCTGAAAAAGGATATTACTTCAGATCAGATCATTTCAACTTTGCGAAAATTGGAATACCTGCCTTGTACACACACACCGGAAGTAACTTTGAAGGAAAGGGTGTTGAGTATGGAAAGAAGTTAAAAGATGAATACACTGAAAAATATTATCACACGCCGCAAGATGAGTATGACTCAACGCGTTTGCATTTTGATGGTGGTATTGAAGATCTCAAATTACTTTTTGAAGTAGGTAAACGAGTATCGTTTGAAGATACCTGGCCGCAGTGGAAGGCTACATCAGAATTTAAGGCCACTCGCGATTCCTATAAAAAATAACAATATTTATGATTTGCAGGGGCATTGAAATTGTTTTTCAATGCCCTGATTTTATATATCTTTGACTATGGCAGAAACAACACACGTAGGAAGAAAGATCAGCCGCCTTCGCGAACAACGCGGCATCAAGCAGGAAACATTGGCTGAGCAACTCGGCATTAGCCTGCAGTCTGTTTCCAAGATTGAACAGAGTGAGCAGGTTGAAGACATTACCTTAGAGCGTATTGCCAAAGTGCTGGGCGTTACTTCGGCAGACATTAAAAAAGCCTCTGAAGAAACTACCATTAATAATAATAATATTCAGAATAATTACGAAGGTTCGAACAACAGTGGACCTATCATTTTCGATAACCACGCTCCCATCAATCCTATTGACAAGATCGCTGAACTTTACGACGCTTTAATTAAAAGTGAACGCGAGAAAATAGCATTGCTTGAGAAGTTGATGGAGAAGATGAATGAGAAAAAGTAACTCTTCAAAGTAAGTATCTGCTTTTGGAACAAAGTTCCAACCAACATTTATACATCTCAATTCTGTTTTAGTTGGCGCACTAAAGTTACTTTAGTGCGAGAAGATGCGTGCTAGTTAAGGACCGAGACACTCTTTTCTTTAAGCTATATTTGGAATATCAATTCGGGAAATATCTATGTATAACGAAGGAGATCTAACGTTTTGGAAGTACATTCTATGGGGCGCGCCAATTATCGGTGGCCTAATCGGTTTTTATGCGAATATCAAGATCAACAAGATAGAACTCGCAATAAAGAAGAACAAGCAGGAAGTAGATTCACTCAAGTCAATTGAAGATTTAAAGGAAAAAAGAAGAAATGAACGTCCTTTAATTTCACTTACAAACGTATGGCCTGAATTTGAGAAACAGCCTATTGTATTTAAGTGCGAGTTCTCCAATATGAGTGATCATGCCGTCAAGGTTGGTGAAAGTAAGTTGTGTCTCGATTTTATCGCCCCTTCCGATAGGAACAACGATCTTACTAAAAGGTTTCCTAACTCTAAGTCCAATTATGTCATATCAAGATTCAATTTGCTTATAAAGGCAAACGGCAGTCATGTAATGGAGTATAAATTTTTGAACAAAAATCCTGCTCCAGCATATGTATTTAAAGAATTGAAGGAAGGCAAAAGGTTCTTGGTAGTGTCTGGACATCTTGAGTACAGCGACGCGAAGAATGATAACAAGTATATTTATAAATTTATTTACCAAATGGAAACTCCCGATAGTCCCAGGGGTCCAAACAAATTTCGCGTTGTTCTTAGCGAAAATGAAGATTTATAGAATCAGGTCTTCCTCATTCGAAGACGCTTCTGTCTTCGCAGTCTCCCAATGGGGACTCTGCGCTTATGCGTGCTATCTTATACTGTGCGCTGTTACATTTTTTTTGTCCACCAAGAATCCGGGTCTAAATATTGGTCATCACCATATTTAAGTCCACTGTAGTAACCTTCATTTTGTAGGTTTCCTATTAAAATATCTTTGTACTTCCCTAAGGTGTCAAATACAAAGAGGTCTTCAATTAAATTTCTATAGACAGCATTAAGCCCTTTTTTAGGAGATAGGTGTTTTAGAAACTCCAATTGCTTTAACCGTGGGTCAAGCTCTTTAGGAATTTTAATCTCATCCAATAATGGAATGAAACTGAATAAAAATTTAATTTGGCTGAACCCAAAACCTTGTTCTTCACCCAAGCCATATTTGCCTTCAATTTCTTTAAAAGTCTTATTTATTGAAGCAGATAGTAAATTAATTTCCCTTATGAATTTTGCTCTATTACCTCCATCAAGGATATTGTTCAACTCTCTTAATTGATTACGAGCGACTACAAATGGCGCAGTTTCTCTCTCATTGTAGGCTGCCTCTATTATTAATTTTGAATCTTTTGTCTTGTTAGCGAAATAAGCCGAAAATAGTGGAACGTCGACACTTACCGAATAATTCTCTGATTCTTTAAGTACTTTAACTATTGTCTCTTGGGATTGGTTATTCAATGAATTTCTAAAGTCTCCAAATACGCCAAGATTGTAGTTGGGATATACTCGCTTTATAATATTTTGAAGAAATTCTTGCCTTATCGGTTGGAGGAATAGGTCAGCATAAAGGTAGTCTGCACAAAGAACGTAAAACGCTGTTCTTTGTGACATCCAATTTAAACTTGCAACCATTGATTGAAATTGTGCAGACAATCCGTCACCAGTTTGATTTCTATTCGCTTTTGAAGATTCCGAATCAAGTTCTATTATGTTCCCCTTACTGTCATAAAGTGTCGGTTCCTTTCTTACCAATGGATACTTTACTTCATGTTCTTCATTGTTTTCTTTGAAAAGTTGAGAGTGAATTGTGTTGAATGTATTAGGATCAACAAAGCTCTCCCCTAAGAGCATTTTCTGCGTGAGAAAATATTTACTAGCTGAAATATCCCATGTGAACCTAAAAGTCATATTAAGTCTTTCAAAATAGTCTTTGAAATCCTTATCAGATATCTTGCCTCCGCTAATTGTCAGTGAAATATCTTTTGTTACTTCATTAGCTTTTGATACGAACAGGTCATAATCAAACAAGTCTGTTGATATGAACTTAACGTCAGGAAAATATTTCATTCTTTTTTCCCGATACCTTTTCTTATAGTCATCAATGCAAATTAATTGGTCATAAAATAAAATAGCCTGGATGTAGTTTTCAAAGGCTACAATATCATTGTCAATTATTGCATTGTTTCTAACAGGGATCTCTCCCAAAAGTCGTTGAACACCTGTCAAAGTAGAATTGTCTATTAATGCATATCTCATGTTACACAAATCCTGTTTTTACCGTGTCCTTTTGCTGTAAGTAAATTAACTCTTAATAAATTGATTATTTCTTTAACCTCAACATTAACCACTTGTTCAGAAACTCCAATTGATATTGTTATGTTCAAAACTTCTTTACTTCTTTTGAGAAGTTCAAATATTGAGTGATTATGTTCATTGAAGGAGCCATTTAGTACAAATAGGTATTCATCACTACCAAACTTTCCCCAAGTCTTAGGATTTAGTGTTTTCTGACCTAATTTGAGAAACTCTATGAGTATGTCATTCCCTTTTTCAAACCCATTAATTTGATTATAGGCCGTAAAGTTGTCTATGTCAATTAGTCCATATGTAACCATTTTTTATTCTTTTCTACTTGACGACCTGTCGTATCAAAAAACTCACCACAATAAACCCTCCGATTCGACAAACTATTGTCGTTACCGCTTAGTGATTCTTCTTTTCTCAGTCTCCGTTAAAAAATTTATCGTGAGTCGATAAATAATCTACTGGAAATTGTTTCAGTTTCTTATCGTCCATATTTACTCGTTACTAATTACGGAAATAAAACTTTCACCTAAATCATTTTTTTGATAAGAGAATTCTTGTCCCATAAAATCACCGTTGCCAGAACCGATAAAACCCGAGCTATCTGATTCCTCTGATATCAAATTATGACTTGATAGTCGTCTCAATGAATGTCGAATGTATTCTGGTCTAGTTCCTCGTTTGTTAAAGTATTCAATTAATTCTTTTTTGAAATACTTAGCTTTAAAGTCTGTGGAGTAGATGGCAAACAAAACAGTCAAATCAAATGCCGTTAAGTCGTCAAGCATTTTTATCAAGTTGTCTGCGAAATCTAAGCTATCAAGTTGAGTTGCTAGCTTAACTGTTAAATTTTTCCAATTCCTTATCTTCTCATCTCTTGTCTCATTCGCAACGTTGTCAATTATTTTGAAAAACAGCCTCTTGAGCTGGTCATCCGTTCCAATGTTTTTTAAGTCCTTATTCTCCTGTAAGAGAAGCTCAAAGTATTTCTCAACATTTGATTGTTTAAATGTCACATAAGTCTGTAGCACAGCCGACACAGTTTGAACACCAAGTCCAACTACTGTCGCTATTGAATTGTTATCCATATCGCCCTGAAAAAACTTGTCGCCAATATTTGTTTGTAAGTAATATTGCTTATATCCTTATTATCTTATCCGTATTCCTTACCATCACTCGAAGAAGACATTGATGTATGCGAGCTAAAATTTCTGTAATAAAGATTAAATAAAAATCTATGGTAAATATCATCGTCTTTAAATTCTATCCTCGCAAGAATATCCGCATTTTGATGTTGATTGGAGAATCATGTCTTGCAATTTCTAAAACATATCCTCTCTTATCAATACCTCTTTGGTGGTATTCTTCTCACTCATCTCGCGCGGAACTTAGTTCCGTGCGTTTAGAGATACTTGATTAAGAAGAACAAAAATGTTTACTGGAACTTTGTTCCTGTATGTTTAGAATTGAGTACATGAATTATATGTATAAGAATGCGGAACTAAGTTCCGCGGTTCAGATTGTTTCATGGATTGCAGTCCTATTATAGAGCGCACGGAACTAAGTTCCGCGCGAGTAAGGGGCCACTACACTATTTTTCTTTTATAGCTTTCATTAGCAATTCAAATCTTTCTCTGCTGTCCTTTAAGATGTCTCCTTTCGTTTTAGTCAAGTCGGTCTGCAATGTATTTAACTCTTTAAATAAGTGTTTGGCAATAAACTCTTGATAGTCAATTATAGCTTTTGCATAAGTGTCTGAGTCACTAACTTGTCCGTGCTGAAAGGCACTCATTAAATTGGTTCTAGTTTGAATTAATAAATTTTCAAATTCGTTTGGTGTCATACTTTTAGATTTAAATTAAACTCTTGATTAAAGGTCTTTATTGTTACTCAATATTCTCCACGTTCAGATTTTCATTATTTGTTTTACATTTTTAATTTCTATCTCTTCTTCAGTGTCCACCATGTCTGCTGGTAATGTACTCCAGTTGTCAACCCAACGTTCAGTTCGATGAACAAAATATGTCGACTTTTTTACTTTTGCTTTGAATTTAATTCTGTCCCCAATTCCTAAATTCATTTTTATCCACATAACAGTGTAATTCAAGCTAGCTTCAAAATTTGGTGGTAAGCTTTCCGAGTTACAGATTAGAACTATCTCTCTAAATGGCGGCTTATCAAAATCTGTTATTCGATGGGTAATAATGTCCTTAACAATTGCTATTATCTCAGATTCAATTTTTGCTGGAAAAAAATCCATAATGCTTATTTTGAAGTTAAATCCTGTCGGGTGGCATTATGCACAACATTTGGCTATAAGCATATTGCTTATACTTCTTATTATCTTCTGCCAAGACTATCCGTATTCCTTACCATCACTCAAAAATGTTGATTAGGAAAATTGTGTCTTGCAATTTCTAAAACATATGATCTCTTATCAATACCTCTTTCGTGGTATTCTTTCTCCCCATCAACTTCATTCGAAGAAAAACCTATAGGCAAGGGAGAGAATTAAACATTTTTAAATGTATATATTTTTAGAAACAGAAAAACTGCCACTCACTCAAAACCTGATTTATACCTGCATAAAAAAATACGTACGTATTTTAGAGGCTTCACTGAATCATTCAGGGCATGTTACAGAAAAATCACACCCTTGATGGAATCTTCATATACCTCTCCTTCAACAGCAAAAATCTTTTTTCCAGAATGAAATAAGACAACGAGGCAACAATCAAAATAAGTAAAAGCGATATGAACAGATTAAGAACAGGATTTGAAATGCCCATGACATAATCCACCAGCCTCATGCAAACAATATGAAACACATAAAGACCAAACGATATTTTACCAGCGAAAGCCACGAACTTGTCTGATAATAGTTTCTTTGCAAACACGGTATCTGCATGTAGTACATAACACAATACACTTCCTGAAAAAATACCTGCTATTGGATAGACAATCAGCAGATGATAAGCAATAACATTTGTCTCAGGCAAAAACATGATGCCTGTTATTGAAAGTAAGAGAATGGCTATAATTACATTCTTATTGATCTTCATAAACTCGTGTTCATAAAATCCAATTACAATACCAACAAGAATAGA
>DATJHZ010000091.1:0-5520 GCA_035493595.1 Cyclobacteriaceae bacterium
ATGCAAAAGCATACCTTACTACAGCCAGCACCTGCATTAATAACGCATCATGGGAGTTTCTTGTTCAGTTTGATTTCAATCCATCAAGCTCCAATCTGGCAAAGGTCTATCTTGTATCCGATCAGCCTGACCTGACGTCAAGTGTGAGTGGTTATTTTGTTGAGATTGGTAATACAGCAGATGAAATAAGTCTCTACCGCCAGGATGGAACCGCTGAAGTTAAAATCATTGATGGCCTTGATAAAACTCTAAACACTTCGAGTGTAAATGTTAAAATAAAAGTTACACGAGATGATGCAGGCCACTGGCAACTGTTTTCTGATGTTGGCACGACAGGAAGTTATACCAGTGAAGGAGCTGTTACTGATTCCACCTACAATTCTTCAAATTACTTTGGCATACAATGTCAATACACCAGCACGCGCAGTACAGCTTTTCACTTTGACGATTTTGTGGTAGGTGGCGATCCTTTCGTTGATGCCATCGCTCCAATGTTTACAAATGTAAATGTCTTTTCAAGCACAGAACTTGAATTGTTGTTCTCCGAGAAGGTAAGCAATGAAACCTCACAGAACATAAATAACTATACTGTGAATAATGGAGTAGGAAATCCTTATTCATCAGCACTGTCAGCCGATCAAAAAACAATTCACTTAACTTTTGCAAAGTCTTTTCCCAATGGTGCGAGCTGTACAATAAATGTTGATGGTGTAACTGATCTGGCGGGTAATGAAATGGTGACCACACAACAGAGTTTTCAATTCTTCCAGGCAATGCCAGTAAGTTTCAGAGATGTTGTTATGACAGAGATGTTACCTGATCCAGATCCACAAGTAAAATTACCGGCGGCAGAGTTTGTTGAGATTTATAACAGAAGTGAAAATGCTGTTGACCTTGGTGATTGGATTATCACCGATGGTAGCTCTACCGGACATCTGACTTCTTATATCTTATCACCATCAGAATATTTGATTTTAACATCATCAAGTAATGCATCATTATTTTCGTCCTATGGAAAAGTGATGGGTGTAACAAACTTCCCTACGCTTAACAACTCGGGTGATGCGATTGTGCTTAAAAACAAAGATGCACTTACTATTGACTCTGTTAACTATACAACTGCATGGTATGGTGATGCCGATAAAAAAGAAGGAGGTTGGTCGTTAGAAAAAATTGATGCAAATAATATCTGCGCTGAAGCCGATAACTGGATTGCATCAACTGATCTCTCTGGCGGAACACCAGGCAAACAAAATGCTGTCTACGCCAACAAGCCAGATCTTACAGCACCCATGTTACAATATGCTTATGCTGAATCAGCAACGTCTGTTGTCTTGCAGTTCAATGAAAAGCTTGATAAAGTTGTTCCTGCTTTAAATACCATTACTCTTCAACCCGAAATTGGGTTTAGTACAATCGCTTTTACGGATGGCTCACTCACAACACTTAGAATCAATTTATCAGAATCTCTTAAACTTAAAACATCATACACCATAACAGCATCACGTGTCTATGATTGTGCTGGTAATGCTATTCAAGCAGGTCATAATACAAGCACGTTTGGTTTGCCTGAACAAGCAGATAGCTTGGATGTAGTGATCAATGAAGTTCTCTTCAATCCAAAACCAACAGGCGTGGACTTTGTAGAGGTTTATAACAGATCAGCGAAGTATATCAATCTTACAAATTGGTCAATCGCTAATGTTGAAAATAGTGTAGCAGTGAATTTGAAATCAATTACGACAAATGCTCTTCAGCTAAAGCCCTATTCATACCTGGTTTTCACAACTGATAAAAATGCTTTGATGAGTGAGTTTCCACAGGCCCGTGAAGAATTTATAATTGAAACTTTATCATTACCGTCTATGAATGATGATGAAGGATCTATTGCCATTGTAAATGATTCAGGAAAAATGATTGATGCTTTCAACTACTCTCACAAAATGCACTCTCCGTTTATTCAAGATGATGAAGGCATTTCGCTTGAACGGATACAGTTTGATGCTAACACAAATGATTGGGCAAATTGGAAATCTGCAAGTGCCACGTCTGGATTTGCGACACCAGGTTACATAAACTCAAACTCATTACCAGGCACCACAATGCCTGATGAATCTGTTAAGGTTGAGCCCGAGATTTTCATTCCCTCTTACGGCAGTCCTAATTTTGCAGAGATAAAATATAATTTTGATAAGGGCGGCTATGTTGCCAACGTTAAAATCTATGACTTGGAAGGTCGTGAAGTAAAGCAACTTGCCAGCAATGAATCATTAAGCACACAAGGTTTCTATCGATGGGATGGCGATTTGAATAACGGAACCAAGGCCAGTGTTGGATACTATGTTGTACGGTTTGAAGTTTTCGATGAAGATGGAGGTGTTAAGACATTTCACAAAAGAGTAGTGGTGGCTACGAAGTTTTGAGAATTGAGTTTGGAGTTGTTACACAGAGTTTCACAGAGAAGCACGGAGTTACATGGAGAGTTTTTGTTGGCTGTACCAAAATCTTCAAACTCATATGAAGATCATTAATAAGTTGTATGATATATTTAGAGAAGACTCAATAACTTCTCTGTGAACCTCCGTGGAATAACTGACTACTTTGTAAAGTGCCCTCTATCCAATAAAACCGTAAACGTGGCGCCCTTGCCATAGGTAGATGTAACGGTAATCTTGCCATTGATCTTTGCTAATGCTTCCTGAACAATGTAAAGACCAAGACCAGTACCTTCTGTGTTAGCACTTGCTCTGTAAAACATATGGAATATTTTCTCAAGGCTGTCTTTTGGAATACCATGACCATTATCTTCAACCGAGATCTCTATCCGGTCACCCAATTTGTTAAAAATAACTTTTATATAGGGCGAAGGTTGATTGATGTTATGATACTTTACAGCATTTGAAATAAGGTTACCAAGAATAACTTTCATCTGATGATAATCACAAATGAATGTATTCTCCTTGTTGCGTTCGTAAATTAATGCAATTGAAGATGCTCCTTTATTAAATTTCACATCAACGATTGTGTCATCTAATAATTCATTGAAGTCAATTTCCTCCATCTTCACATCAAACTTCTTGGTGCGTGCCAGACTTAAAATATCAGCAATAACCATATCCAATTTTTTGATGCGGTCTTCAATGAGACCCATAAAGTTTCGAGCGCGTTCTTCCTGAAGTTCAAGCTTACCGAGATATGTCAATCCTAATATAGAAGCTATTGGTGCCCTGAGATCATGCGATGTACTATAAAGAAATGCATCGAGTTCTTTGTTTGCCTTGTTTAATTTGTCTCGCTCATTTTCCAGGAGCCACATTACTTTTCCAAGTCCCATCACGCAGATTAACATGAGATCAACAAGAACAAAAAAATCGGGTATGTTAACATGCCTTCCGTAAAGATGTGTTGCACTTAATAAAAAATAAGTTAGCTGATCAATACTAAAAAGAATGAACGCTACAGCCAATAACTTTTGTCCGAAGCCAGAAGTGAATTTTGCATTAGACCATACAACAATTCCGGCAAACATAAATCCTACAGCGGGCACGAGGTTTCTTAATCCTGTATTAAGTATAAAGTCCTGAGCTGAGCTGGCGGAGTCTTTTCCGAAGAGAATCAAAATGCCACAAGCCATAAGTATTGAGGCACCCGTAATAATCTGGTTGACTTTTCTTTTGATAGGCCTTTCGAAAACAAGTTGATAGTTACACAACAGAATAAGAAAGATTTGAAGAAAAGATGTCAGTTGAGAAAAAAAACTAAGTGCTAGCCTTAACAGAAAATAATCATCACCGGTAGGTACAAGGTAGATGAGTGCTGTAAATAAAACGTGGGCTGCAAAAGCTATCCAACTGCGAGACCATGAACGTAAAAACCTGCGAATATAAATCTTACTGAAATGCCGGAAGATGAAGAACATAATAATGCCCAGCATGCATTGCGCCAGATAGGCCATAACAAGCCTGGCGGTCACTTCCGATAGAACGGGGGAGTTCATTCAATAATTTAAAGAGAGATACAGGTTATTCGAAATCGGATTTTATTGATACCTTAAACTTAACCAAAAATAAAAAACCCGTGCTGAATTTAAACAACACGGGTTATTTTGTGTGGTGATGGAGGGAATTGAACCCCCGACACAAGGATTTTCAGTCCTTTGCTCTACCAACTGAGCTACATCACCTCAAAATTCACTGCCGCTGGCGGGACAGGGGCACAAAAGTATGTAAATTTATATTTCATGCAAAACTGGTTCAGTATTTATTAGATTTAAATTGCAATCGAGGCAAAATTATGATTCAACAGTTAGCGTTTATTATCACCCTGGGGGTGGCTATTTATTTCATCCGAAAGCGCGTTATGCTCATCAGCATGACGATAAAACTGGGTAAAAAGAAAGACATAAAAGACAACATACCTGATCGTATCAGAAATATGGTGTTGGTGGCTTTCGGTCAAAAGAAAATGTTCAAGCGCTTCATTCCCGCCTTTCTGCACTTCTTTATATATATAGGATTTCTCGTCATCAACCTTGAGGTCTTGGAATTTGTGATCGATGGCTTGGCTGGCACGCATAGAATGTTTGCTCCATTTCTTGGTCCATTCTACACAGTAATGATGAACATCTTTGAGTTTCTAGCTTTCTCAGTGCTTACAGCCTGCGCTATCATGCTCATCAGACGGAATGTGCTAAAAGTAAAACGCTTCTGGTCTGCTGAAATGACTTCATGGCCCCGCATGGACGCCAATCTCATTCTCATTACAGAGATTGTGTTGATGCTGGCCATCCTTAAGATGAACGCTGCGGATCAGGTTCTTCAAACACGCATTGAAGATCATTATCCTGCAACAGGTCATTTATTTATAAGTTCTGTTCTGGTGCCTGTGTTTCAGAATTTCAGTACACCTTTTTTAATATTTGTAGAACGTGCCGCCTGGTGGTTTCATATTATCGGTATTCTGGGCTTTGCAGTTTATATTACTTACTCCAAGCACCTCCACATCTTTCTGGCATTTCCCAACACTTACTTTTCCAAACTTGAAGCCAAAGGTCATCTCAACAATATGCCCGTTGTTACTAATGAAGTGAAATCAATGCTTGGTCTGGCGGATGTAAACGCAGCACCTCCCGCAGAGCCAGGGCGTTTCGGAGCAAAAGATATAAATGACTTAAGCTGGAATAATCTATTGGCAGCATATAGTTGTACGGAATGTGGACGCTGTACCTCAGAATGTCCTGCTAACCTCACAGGCAAGAAACTTTCTCCGCGTAAAATCATGATGGATACACGAGACAGGCTTGAAGAAGTAGGCAAAAGTATTCAACAAAATGGCAAAGGCTTAGAAGATGGCAAATCATTGCTCGGCGATTATATCACCAAAGAAGAAATAAATGCCTGTACCAGTTGCAACGCATGTGTTGAAGCTTGCCCGGTGATGATCAATCCTCTCGAAATAATTGTAGAATTACGACGCTATGTAGCAATGGAAGAATCTGGCTCACCGCCATCCTGGAATTCT
>DATJHZ010000092.1:0-6304 GCA_035493595.1 Cyclobacteriaceae bacterium
GGTAGAAGGAAGAGTTGAAAAACTTTTTTTTAAAGAAACCGGAAGAGTTGTTAAGAAAGGCGAACCACTCTATGAATTATACAGTGAAGCATTGCTTACACTTCAGAAAGAATATCTTCTGGCAAAAGATCAATATGAAACGCTGGGAAAAACAGAAAGCCGTTATGAATCCTTTTTTAAAGCTTCGGAAAAGAAACTACTTCTTTATGGATTATCGAAGAATCAGGTTGAGCAATTAGGACAATCAAAAACCATACACCAACGTATTACTTTTCTTGCTCCTGCCAGTGGCATGATAACGGAGGTTAATGCTTCAGAAGGGCAATATTTGCAAGAAGGAGGTTTACTGTATAAAATTGAAAACATCAATCGTCTTTGGCTGGAGGCTGAATTATATCCGCAAGAAACTTCGCTTGTAAAAATTGGTGACAAAATCAACGTACGTGTCGATGGCTATGAATTTTCCCCATTAGAAACTAAGATAACATTTCTGAGTCCGGAATATAGAGACAATACACAAATCACTGTGATGCGGGCTGTCATTGAAAATTCAGAAATGAAGTTTAAACCGGCAATGCAGGCACAAGTGCTTTTCAATCATTCGGAAAGAAAGACATTAACCATTCCGACCGATGCCGTGATCCGCGAGCAAAGTGGAACCCATGTATATGTTGAATCAGGTACTAACACTTTTCAACCGCGAATGGTGAAGACAGGCATAGAAGATTTTGGTCAGGTAGAAATCATCGATGGATTGATGGAGAATGAAACAGTAGCTGTTACTGGTGCTTACTTGATCTATAGTGAACTAATATTAAAAAAAGGTATAAGTCCTATGGTGGGTCATCATCATGAAGCAGAAAATAGTAGCAGTAACAAAGAAGATGAAGTGAGGTTGAAGAATATGAAACAATCTATAAATATCGATCCTAAATTCTCAGCGCAACTGGCAACATTACTCCTGCCCTATTTGAAGATGAAAGATGCTTTGGTTGAATCCAATATAAAAGCAGTTAATCTGGAGAGCAGAAATTTCTCTACGGCGCTGGAAAAAATTGATATGAATCTTCTTACAGGTGAAGCACACATCAACTGGATGGAGAAACTCAATACTATAAAACTAGCCAATACCGCTCTTCAAAATGAGAATGATATTGAAAAGCAACGCGCTCAATTTTCTGATTTAACCAATGTATTGTATTCCGTTTTTAAAATGTATAAAGTAAAAGATCTCCATGCTTATTATCAATATTGCCCAATGGCTTTTCATAATAAGGGCGCATACTGGATAAGTTTGGAAAAAAAAATCAGCAATCCTTATTTTGGAAAACAAATGTTGAGATGTGGAGAAACAAAAGAAGATTTAAATTAAAATAACAATGGCAAAACCATGCTGTCAAATCAACGATCCTGCGCCGGTGCCCGTGTGGAAAGTCTGGCTAAAACGTGCTCTTTATTTAATACTTACAATGATAATCTTATTTGTTATATGGAATCAATTTATAATTTTAAACAAGCAATAACTATGAAAAATCAACAGAACACTTTTATTACAATGCTGCTAATACTTCTGGCAACATTCTCTCTACACGCACAGAATTACAAGGCTCCAAAAATTGATGCCTCTGGTAAAGTGATGAATGAAAAAGGACACCATATTGGTAATATTAGTACCGAAGGAGTTATTACTGATGCAAACGGGAAAAAGATTGCTTCCATAGATCCAGATGGTTTTCTTATTGACGCTGCTTCCGGCAAGAAACTCGGTAAGGGAGAAAAGAATGGAAATTTTATTCCCTATTTTAAAGAAACGCCAGATAAAGGCTGGACTATTGATGCGCCTCTAAATGGAACATGTTTAGTAAAAGACGAAAAAGGAAATGTAAAGGCTATTGTACATGAAAACTACAAGCAATTTGGAGCATGTGCAGCTCATTGTCTGAGTAACCACATGGATCATCATAAAACCATGGAACAAGCGAAAATGAAGGAGGATAAGAGTGCTACTTCATATACATGTAGCATGCATCCTGACGTTACTTCAGATAAACCTGGGAAATGTTCAAAATGCGGAATGGAGTTGATGGCCGTTAAAGACAAATAATTTTATAAATCATAAATCGGTAACCCATAAACAAAACACCTATGAAAAAACTATCATTAACAACCCTGGTAATCATTACAGCATTCGCCCTTGGAACAGTTTTTCTTTCTTCATGCGGAGATCATAAAAAGACTGAAGCGCAAGAACAAACTAAAAGTGACAGCCTGGAGCATAAAGAATCTGAAAATAATGTTGTGGCGTATGCCTGCCCAATGCACCCTGATGTAACTGGTAAAGAAGGTGACACATGCTCAAAATGTGGAATGAAATTAGAAGCTCTAAAAGAAGCGGATAGCGCTATGACTAAATAAAGAGTAGCTTTTGTAACAGCAACATTTAATTGGAAGTCACTTCTATTCGAACTCCATTAAGTGCTGCTGTTTTTAAATTCTATATCGTTATCAGAAAAGCTTAATGAATGTCATTCCTATGAATGTACAAACCAGCCCTATCAAAACACTGGCAACAACATAAATGGAAGCATACCCAATCTGACCATCGCGAAGCAAGCCGACGGTCTCATTTGAGAAAGCTGAGAACGTTGTGAATCCTCCAAGGATACCTGTTGCTAAAAATAGTCGCCACTCTTGTGTTATCGTACCTTTGGCATTCAGCTCGAACACCATACCAATAAACAGGCATCCGATAATATTTACCGCCAACGTTCCAAAAGGAAATGTTGAAAGGAATTTTGCGTGAATAGCTTGCGAAAGTAAGTATCGAAATACGCCACCTATAAAACTTCCCAGGCCAATTGCTAATGTCAATTTCATTAATTGCTTCATTTTAAACTTTCCATAGTTAATAAATTTATAGATAGGTCTCAACAGATTCCTTCTTAATCTTTATTAATAACCAGTATTTATGCACAGTCACTTAAAAAATATTTCAAAAGAAATTTAAGCAACCGAATAATTGCATATATTTGAAGCCATAAGTTCACAATACGATTATCTGACAAGTGAGAAGAGATGTTTTTCAAGCCATTGCCGACCCGACCAGGCGTGCCATTATATTACTTATTGCATCTCAGGCAATGACACCCAATGCCATTGCTGAACACTTTGACTCAACCCGACAAGCTGTTTCTAAACATCTGCGCATATTGACTGAATGCCAGCTTGTAAAACAGGAGCAATCAGGCAGAGAAATCTATTATCAACTTAACGGAACGAAAATGAAAGAAGTTGATAAGTGGCTCGAACAATTCAGGAAGCTCTGGGAAAGTCGATTTGACGAACTTGACAAAGTTCTTCAAGCTATGAAAAAAAATAAAAAATAAATTTGAATCCAAATGGGCTTCAAAGAAGGACTGACAATGGCAATGGAAGGATTGGACGAACTACTCGTTTCATTAAAATGAAACGCTAAAACAACATAAAATAATTAATCATTGTAGAATATCACTAACAAAACATCCATCAACAAAAAAAACAAAACCATGAAAAAGAAAATTCTATTTGTAGTAAGTCTTCTCTTTGGTCTGATGTTCATTAACGCCGGCCTGAATAAATTTTTTAACTATATGCCTGCTCCTACTGACTTGCCCGAAAACCTGATGAGGGTAATGAAAGCATTTATGGAAATAGGCTGGCTGATGCCACTTGTTGGCGTTGCTGAAGTTATAGGTGGAATACTTTTTATCACCAATAAATTCAGGGCTCTCGGTGCCATAATCATTTTTCCAATTATGATAGGAATACTTTTAACAAATATAACAGCAGCACCATCAGGATTACCAATAGCACTCGTGTTGCTGGCAATAGAACTTTGGGTAATTATCGAGAATCGCGAAAAGTATCTGCCAATGATCAAATAAAAAAGACAAGACAAGCAGGAATCATCCTGCTTGTCTTATCAAAAAAAATAAATCATTTCAAATTGATCTTATCTCTATCATAAGATCAATTTGAAGGATAGTGATACCCGCCTGTTTAATTATACATTAATAGCAATCCTGCTTTTTTTGTGGCGGTCACTATCCTGATATTCATAACCATAAATATTTCCATAATAATATCCATACCTTGCTTCCAGCTTTGAAAATTTAACATCATTGAATATGATGTTAATATTATCAAGATTATTGGAAGCACACATCTCATCAACTGCTTCCAACAAGTTTTTATGGGTATAACCATGCCTGACAACTAAAATTTTAGAATCTGAAAATGGAAGAAGGCTCATGGCATCTGATATTATTCCCAATGGTGGAGTATCGAGGATGATAATTTCAAAATCTTTTCTAAGCTCATTCATTAATACACTTGCTTTGGGTCCTGCCAATAATTCTGAAGGGTTATCA
Source organism: Cyclobacteriaceae bacterium (assembly GCA_035493595.1). GTDB lineage: Bacteria > Bacteroidota > Bacteroidia > Cytophagales > Cyclobacteriaceae > DATCRE01. Next base: position 4,410 of record DATJHZ010000092.1, read on the forward strand.
GGCAATTTCCCAGTACCAATAATAAACAGGTTTTCTATTTTAGTTGGCTGAATGACTTCTTCTAAAGGAACCGGATTTGAGAGATAATCACTTAATCCAATTAACCCCATTGGTATTAGTCCATTATAAGTATGATGTTTTCTTAAATCTGTTGAAACCAGAAGTGTTTTTTTTCCTGAAAAGGCATGTACTATCGCCAGATTCATGGAGCAAAATGTTTTTCCTTCACCACAAAAACATGAAGTGACAAGATAGACTTTAGAGCCCTGGTCACCATACAGGTAATGCAACTTGGAACGAATGGAGCGGAAGGATTCTCCAACAATGGATTTTCTTCCGCGACTTAAAATTAATTCTCCATGCATAAGTTTTCCTATAACACCTAAGAGCGGAATTGCTGTTATTTTTTTTATATCTGTTACAGATTCAATGGTGGTAGATAATAACATGGTTAAAAATAAAAAACCTATAGAAACCGACAGCCCGAAAAAAAACGCCAATACATAGTTTTTTAAAAAATTTGGTGCAATGGAGATATTGTTTGAAGATGGTGGATTGATAATCTCAAAATCTGGTAAAGACGATGCCTTCGTGATGCTAACTTCAGCAAGTTTACTATTCAATAAAGTATACAATGCCTCCGTTGAAGCATATCTGCGCTGAATGCTGATAAACTGTCTTTCTTTCAGAGGAAGTTTGTTAATACTTTGATTAACTGTTTCTATCTGTTTGTTAACTTCATTCTCTTCTATTTTCTTTTCAGCCTGAATATTTTTGAGAATTTCATTTATTCTTACTTTTTCTTCCCCAATCTTAGCATTCAATTTTTCATAAAAAGGATTTTTAAAATTAGATGAATCAACCTTCTTTTTCTCCACTTGCAAATCTACCAATTGCATCACACGACTGTTCAACACAGGATCCGTCAGTCCCATGGCAGAAGGCATTACCAGTTCGTTTATACTTCTATTCGGTCTTAAATACTCAACCAGTGTATCTAAATAGATCCTGGCTAATTTAATCTCTGATTTATTCGCTTCTAAATCTTCCAGTCGGGTAAAAAGTCTTTCTCCCTGTTGGCTGATAGCGTCAGAATTATTCATACCCTCGGTATGTTGCATCTGCGATTCTATTTTTAGTAACGAATCAGAAACAATACTGAGTTGCTCTTTAATAAAATGAATTCCTCTATCAGCCCTTTCAGTTTTTTGCTTCATATTATTTTGAATGTAGGTATTCGAAATTTCGGATAAAAAGTCAATTGCTTTCTGGGGATTCCCATCGAGGACATTTAATAACAACACATTAATATCCTCATTTACCGATTTCACACTGTAGGTATTTTGATAATTCTTTGTTAATGAATTCAAATCGTGATAAACAAAAGCATATCGTTTATTCTTATAGGGCTGCAAGGAAGCTGATGATTTAAAAAACGTGAGTTTACAATCATTAAGTGTTACCTGGTTGTTAAATAACACTACCTGAGACGCCACATTCTTACCTTTTGAAAATAACACCAAAGTAGAATCTGACTTGATCATAAAGTAAAAAGGCGTTTCATAAGGAAGGCAGTTTCCTGTTTCAAAAATAATTTTAACAGGTACTTTAGGATATACCTCTGCATTAACTGTATAGTCGTCTCTATAAAACGAAAGATCAAATTCCAATTTTTTCAGAACAGAATAGACTAATGGAGATGATGTTAACAAATATTCATCTTTGGAAAGAGAATTTTTAGTTGCCATGAGGCCATTTTGATACAATAACGCTGCCGAATTTTCATCAACCTGATCATCCTTCAATAACAATGACATATCGGCCTGATAAATCCTCTGGGCACGCTTATTCATAATATAAACAAATGAAAAAGAAATGAGGATGCACCCAATAAC
>DATJHZ010000093.1:0-14798 GCA_035493595.1 Cyclobacteriaceae bacterium
GCATTATAAAATGCACCTCTGTTTTCTTTCTGATCAATAGATTGCTGTGTTATTAAATAGGCGATGGTGATCAGATTTCTAAGCTCGCAAAGTTGTGGGGATAATACACTTTCATCATAAAGCTTTTCATTTTCCTGATACAGAATATCAAGCCTTTTCATGGCGCGTTGAAGGCGCTCGTTAGAACGTACAATGGCAACATAATCGCTCATTAAATCACGAAGCTCTTTCCGTGTATGTGTAATCAGAATCTGCTCTCTCGGCACAACTGTTCCTTCAGCATTCCAATCAGGAATAGGCACATCCATGGCAATGTTTTCAAGCTTCTGTTCAACATCAAGAAAGCAACGATGAGAATAAACCAATGCCTCCAGTAATGAGTTAGATGCTAATCGGTTTGCACCATGAAGTCCGGTGCGGGCACACTCACCGCAGGCATATAAGTTAACGATAGATGAACGTCCGTATAAGTCAACGTCGATACCGCCGCACAGATAATGAGCCGCAGGTACAACGGGGATCATTTGTTTAGTTACATCTATTCCTTTCGACATACATTTTTCAAATATGTTTGGAAAGTGCTTAAGGAATTCTTCTTTAGGCAAATGACGACAATCGAGATACACAACATTATCACCGCGTGTAATCAATTCGTTATCGATAGCTTGCGATACGATATCGCGTGAAGCTAACTCACCACGGTCATCATATTTAAACATGAAGCGTTCACCATCTTTTGTTCTGAGGTAAGCGCCAAAGCCGCGTACAGCTTCTGAAATCAGGAATGCCGGATTATCATCTGGAGAATAAAACGCAGTAGGATGGAACTGCACAAATTCCATGTCGCGTACTTTTGCTTTGGCGCGATACGCCATCGCTATACCATCGCCGGTAGCAATAACGGGATTGGTTGTAGTTCGGTACACCTGGCCTGCGCCACCTGTAGCCAGCAATGTTATTCTTGAAATGTATTTTTCAACACGTGCTGTATGTTGATCCATCACATAAGCACCATAGCAGGTAATGCCAGGTTCAGGTAATGAGATCTTATACTTGAAATGATGTTCAGTAATTAAGTCGATAGCAAAGTGATGTGAAAGCATGGTGATGTTCGGTATTTTCTCAACCTGCTTTAACAACGACTTCTCTATCTGCCAACCCGTAATATCTTTATAATGAACAATTCGATTTTCGGTGTGACCGCCTTCACGCCCGAGATCAAATTCACCTGCTTCGTTTTTGTCAAAATCGGCACCCCAGTTAATAATTTCCTGTAAACGCTCGGGTGCCTCGTTCACAACCATCTCCACTACATTACGGTCGGATAAATCATCACCTGCACGCAACGTATCTTCAATATGTTTTTCGAATGAATCTGTTACACTATCCAACACAACAGCAATACCACCTTGCGCGTACTTGGTGTTCGATTCGCTCTCGTCAGCTTTTGTAACAACAGTAATTTTATATTTCGGAAAGCGCTGCGCTGTTTTTATAGCGAATGAAAGGCCAGCAATTCCAGAGCCTATAATGAGTACGTCTGTCTGGGGCATGATTAATTTTTAGAGATTTCCAACATGCGTTGAATAGGTAGAAGCGCTTTATCACGAATATGTTTAGGAACATCCACTTCAGGTTGTTCATACTTTAAACACAGATAGAGCTTTTCCAATGTATTCATTTTCATGAAGGCACATTCGCTGCAGGCGCAGGTGTTGTCTTCATTACTTGGTGCTGGTATAAGTGATTTGCGCGGCACCTCTTTTGACATCTGGTGAAGGATGCCAGCTTCGGTTGCAATAATAAATTCATTAGCAGGATCGCTCTTAACAAAGTTGATCATGCCCGTAGTAGAACCAACGTAGTGCGCTACTTTCAACAGGTGATCTTCAGATTCAGGGTGCGCTACAATTTTAGCGTTTGGATGTTGCTTATGAAGCGCTAATAGTTTGTCGATAGCAAAAGCTTCGTGTACAATGCAGGCGCCATCCCACAACACCATATCACGACCTGTTTTTTTCATGATGTAGCGACCGAGATTTTTATCGGGAGCAAAGATGATGGGCTTGTCTTTCGGTATAGAGTTAACAATCTTTTCTGCATTGGAAGATGTGCAGATGATGTCACTCATGGTTTTAATTTCAGCAGAGCAGTTGATGTATGTTACAACCGTATGATCAGGATAACGCTTCAGAAATTCTCTGAACAAATCTGGTGGTGCTGATTCTGCCAGAGAGCATCCTGCTTTCAGGTCTGGAAGAATTACTTTCTTTTCGGGGTTGAGAATCTTGGCCGTTTCGGCCATGAAGTGCACTCCGGCGAAAGCTATGATATCAGCTTTTGTTTGAGCGGCTTGTTGAGAAAGGCCAAGACTATCGCCAACGTAATCGGCCAGGTCCTGAATCTCAGGTGTCTGATAATAGTGGGCGAGGAGCACTGCATTCTTCTCCTTCTTTAACCGGATGATCTCAGCCTTCAGGTCGATTCGTTTATCAACAGGTATTTTAAGATACCCAACATCGTTAAGGCTCTGAGTGGCTTGTTCAAGTAGTGAATTTTCTACCATGTCATTTTCCGATTTGAGATGTCAAAAGTATAAAAGGAATGATATTGATCATAGTGATAACACGCTTTCATTACCTGTGGTTGCAGTTAGTGCAAATAAAAAATCACCAGAACATTCTATTGAGAATACCCTGGTGATTAGTATTATTTTCGGTGATCCGAAATATATCAGGCAATTTGTGCTGTTAATTTCTGTGCAAGCACAGACTTAGGCACAGCACCAACTTGTTTATCTACAATCTGGCCTGACTTGAAAACTAAAAGCGTTGGAATGCTTCTAATGCCAAATCGAGCTGTTACTCCAGGATTCTCATCAACATTAAGTTTGCCGATAACGGCTTTTCCATCATACTCACCAGCTAGCTCTTCAACAACTGGCCCGATCATTTTACAAGGTCCGCACCATTCAGCCCAAAAATCAACCAGCACTGGTTTATCAGAGTTGATCATCTGATCAAAATTAGCATCATTCAATTCGATAGCTTTTCCCATTAGATTAAGTGTTATAAGTTATTATTCTTTGGCGTTCAAAAATCTCAACGCAAACGCAAATGCAATAGTTCAAAACACGGCAAACTTAAGGATTTTAGATCGCAAAACCTGCCTTTATGTTTAAATTCATTTTAAAAGCCATACTCGATATTTCAGTGTCTGTTGCAGTAATATCTTATAGTTATCCAGTTATGTGGGTTATATCGGTTTTGGTAAAATTTAGCCAATATTTCAATAGGCATAAGAGTTACTTTATGCCTTTGGATGACGATTGCAAAGAAGAGAAATATTGGGCGTGTATCCACATCAGGTTGGAATAGGAGGATTCTTATTGGTGTTTGAGTGATGGCTTGCAGTTAATCCTCATGGTTTCCAATTTATCATTGGATCAGAAGAGTTCATTACCCTGCTGATCGAGGTATCCGAGCTTTCCGTCTTTTGTAAGTACAGCATAAAATTTGCCGAGGGACATAATGTAGCGATACTTGGGTTTAATCAAGACATTAGTGCTCGCACAGTATATGCCGAAGAGCCTGGTCTTTTTATTGTAAAGATGTTCGTATCCAGAATCGAAGTTTCCCACATCAGCAGTTCTCAATAATATTTTCCCGGTACATTCTGCTAATACAGTATTATTCGCGCTGTCGCGGCCTTCGAGGTAGGCATTTTCATAGAGGTCTAGATCGTTGTATCCCGAAAATACTGCAACATCCAAGTCCCTGTTATCTTCATGGATAGTGAAAGTATAACTTCCGTCATTGTTTTTATTTACGGTTTTGCTGTAACGATGAACTGGTTCTTGTATCATAGCATACGTTTCAATCTGAGTTTTGTCTATCTCTGTATCGGAAGCAGAAGGCAATTTCTTCTTGATATTATAATAGTTCTTGCCATCGTCTGATACCAGATATGAGTTCATTGTTTTGCGGACGTGTTTCCTCGGTTTTGCAAATAAGGGGTTGAAATTCTTATCAAGAAGGTTGTGTCCATCGCTCGAAACGACATGGTAGTAATCAAAATCGAACTTCGAAATGGAATCATATTTTGCTGGTACTTTGACTTCATTCTGAAATGATATCAGTCCCCACTTACCTTGCTTTTGAAACGGAATTACATTTCCGTCGATTGAGTTAAATATATAGTGATAGCTGTACTTTCGATAGAACTCATCGGATCTGTCTTGACTGATCACTTTCATCTCGTGTAAATCGTATCCTGCATCAGAAACCTCTCGGATATTTCCGGTAAGCAAGAGCCTATCTTCGAGTATAACAAATTCGCAGAGCACTCGCTTTCTTTGCGACTTTTTCTCCTGGGTAAAAGGGTTGGTTGATAATGCTAGAAATTGGATTATGATATCGACATACTTATCACCCCTGCTTGTGTAGCTGAGGGTGTCCCACGAGATTGTTTTTTCAATTTGGCCGAAGACTTTTTTGTGTAGGCGAAATTGTAGCTTGGTGTTTTCAATTTCCTTTTGCAAAATGGTATTAATCTCGTCTTCTTTAATTCGCGAATGTGCACGCATGGCAAGCGTTCGAAAATCGTCCATTGTCATCATAAAAAGTGCTGGAGGTTCTTGATCTGCCGATGCCAGCGCTCTTTCGAGTGTCTGTTCTGTGGCAACTATATTTTTCAATGAGTTCACTGAAGATTGCCCGAAAGAACAAAGAGAAGAAAGTAAAAGAGTGATTGCACAAATTGTTTTCATAGGAGCTAAAAACAGCAATTTAGATATAATTTGGAAGTCAGATAGATATGGCTTCCACGGTTGGTATGATAGATATTTTTATGTTGCAGTAGCTATGTTTGACCATGAGATAGTACATATAGGTAATGATCTTTGGGGCGAAAATTATGAAGCGTCTGTCAGACCAGCATAACGATTAATTATTAAAACACAAGGATTTAGAATCTGCCTTGGGGATGGCTTTGGACGTCATTGACACGAGAATTGAACAATTTGTTGTAGTGTTCGCCTACACTGAAAAGTGCAAGACCTTTTATTATCAATTCATTAGTTTTTAATATTGCCATCGTAAACTTTTCAATTATATTTGCCCTCCCAAAGCATGCCTTAGTGGCGGAATTGGTAGACGCGCACGACTCAAAATCGTGTACCGTAAGGTGTGCCGGTTCGATTCCGGCCTGAGGTACTAAGAAACCTGTGAATCGTAAGATTTACAGGTTTTTTTATGTTGATCCAATTATAAGTAGTTCTGTCGCGTAAGAGCGCCTCATTCAAGCATACGCTGCTAATCAAGTATCGATCTGAACGGAAAATCTCATTAGACTGATTGGACTTTATTTCCTTGTTTTTGACTTAAGTCAAATTTAGGTCAGCTAAATCGGAATAGCTTTACACGCAGATAACCTGTACCGTTGGGTTGTTTTATTAACCTTTCAATCACAAGCTTGATTAAAATTTTCTCTTGAGTAAGACTGACAACACAAATAATACCTATATCGATTCATTCGAATATCGGAAAAAAGTAAAACGCATATTGTACATTTCAGGACTAGCTCTGATTAATGCAATCATTGTAGGGTTCATTGCTAAGGGACTGATCTTGCTGATCTCTTTTTTTACACAGGCTTTTTTCTATGGTCATTTATCGTTTCAAGAAATATCACCTTCGGAGAATGCGCTGGGTTATTGGGTAATTTTCATTCCTGTAATTGGTGGATTGATTGTTGGCGTTATGGCCCGGTTCGGTTCGCCTGCTATCAGAGGACATGGAATTCCAGAAGCAATGGAAAAAATTGCTAAAGGCGAGAGCAGAATTCATCCATTGATAACCATACTGAAGCCACTTTCAGCTGCAATCTCCATTGGCACGGGTGGACCATTTGGCGCCGAAGGTCCCATTATTTCAACAGGTGGAGCATTGGGTTCTTTTTGTGGTCAGACTCTTCACATCACTTCACAGGAAAGAAAAATTCTGCTTGCTGCCGGAGCTACTGCTGGCATGACCGCCATTTTCGGAACACCATTCGCAGCCATACTTTTAGGCATAGAATTACTTCTGTTTGAATTTTCCTCACGAAGCTTTATTCCGATAATGATAGCATGTGTTACAGCTGCATGCATGCATTTTCTTCTCTTTGGCATCACACCTACATTTCCAATGCCTGAGATACCACACGCATCAACTGAGTCAATCGTTGGTTATGCCGTCATTGGTTTGATTATTGGCTTTGCTTCGGTGTTTGTTACAAAAGCAATTTACATTGTAGAAGATTTATTTGAACATCTTCCAATACATTGGATGTGGTGGCCCGCATTGGGTGGAATAGCTGTTGGATTAATTGGAACATTTGCGCCTAATACGCTCGGTGTAGGATATCCAAATATTACTCATGCGCTTTCTGGTCAACTTCCTATTGCTATACTCATATCACTTTGTTTTTGGAAATTTCTTTCCTGGGCAATTGCTTTAGGTAGTGGAACATCAGGAGGAACGTTGGCACCTTTGCTGACTATTGGCAGTTCATTAGGGTGCTTGTTAGGTATGATTGGTCAACATTATTTTCCTGAAGCAAACATTATCCTTCCACTTGCTGCGTTGGTTGGCATGGCCGCTCTTTTTGCGGGTGCGGCCAGGGCATTGTTGACTTCTATTGTATTTGCTATGGAAACAACCATGCAGGAAAGTACATTGCTTCCGCTGATCGCAGGTTGTGTTGCATCTTATTTGGTTTCTTTCATCTTTATGAAAACCACCATTATGACAGAGAAGATCCATCGAAGAGGTATTAAACTGCCCGACAGTTATTACCCCGATCTTCTGGAAATGCAAACTGTTAAGGATATCATGGTCATAGAAAATAAAATTCCAACAATTGCCCGATCGTTAAGTATTAGGAACGTTAAAGAGTGGTTTCGTGGAGAGGGAATTACATATACTCATAATATGATAATAGTTGTGGACGACATAACTAAAGATATGATTGGTGTTATCTCCAAAGATCAGCTTTTTAAAAATGAAGCTGATGACGCCAATTCAATTGAATCGATGATCATGAATAAACCCTATTCCTTATACGGTGATAATTCATTACAACTTGCGGTCGAGTTTATTCTGAAAACAGGACAGGATATTCTGCCAATTGAAGATAGAGCATCACACAAGCTCATTGGTATGGTGTCAAGTAAGGATATATTACAAGTGTTTGAACAAAGGCTAAAAGAAGAGAATCATATAGAGAAACACATTTTCTTAAGGTCACAAACGAAACAGGCATTTCGTAACGGAGTGGATCTATTCCGAAAAAAGAATTAATCAGCTAAAACAATCCACTCAACGATTTTCGAATTTTATCTTCCTGGGAATAACCTTGTATAATAATTGTTCTGCCTCTTACTGAAATAAATTTTTCATCCTTAATAATTTTCAATAGTCTTGCCAGCGTCTCGTTTGATGTGCCAATTAAAGCGGCTAAGTCAGCGCGGGATAATGTGATTTCTACTGGCCATTTTTTCTTTCCTCTGTACTTCTCAATCAGAATTAACAGATTTAAAAGTAGTCGCTCTTTAACAGTTCGGTGTTTTAAATTTGAGATAGTATTTACCCATACTGTAAATTCGTAGCTTAAAAACTTGAGCAGTAAATTAGAGAGCGATGAAGATTTACTTAACGCGATGAGAAATTGTTTTCTTGGAATAAAAGATATCTTACAATCTTCAATGGCTGTCGCACTTACCGGATATTTTTCATCACATAAAAGTGGCCGGTATCCAATAATTTCACCCTGAACATGAATATTCATGATCTGATGTAATCCTTCAAACGTCTTTTGATAAATTTTAATTTTTCCTTTATCAAGAATGAAAACACCTTTGGGGTGCGCGCCCTCATTGTAAATGTTCTGTCCCTTTGAATAGAGTTTCTGAGTTATGAATGGTTTCAAAAAATTAACCTCTTCCTTGTTGAGGAGTTCAGCTATTGAATTGTTGATAAAATAAAAACGTGACAAGTCCATTGCAGAGATTCAACAATTCACAAGCTATTTTCGCTTCAGATGGAAAACAAGTTATTTTGATTAATTAATCAAAATGCGCGGTGATCCATCAGTGTATTTCAGGTGAGTTGTCTCTCCATTTGAAAGTATCTTTTCTTCACAACCAATCACGACAAACCCAAACTTTATTAAGGGTATAAGTCGATAAAAATCATTGAAGTGTCGAAAATACACTAAGATCAACCCTTATATAGTCATTTTAACTATATCTTAGAGAACCGGCTACAATTGTACCGGACTTAGTTACACAACCCCTAAAACTTTTTACTATGCGAACTACATTTATCAAGCTGACTTCAACAGCTATTCTTGCTTTCATACTGCTCACTACAGTTGCTATTGCACAGGACGGAACCATCTACCCGCTTCAAGCGCCGGCTGAACCCAACGCAATTCTACTCGGGACGGGTGGTGTTGAAAACCAACCCGCGAAGGAGACATGGTTCCGTCAGTGGGGAGATCCCATGGCGCGAAATATATCAACCGCCACTCTTACTCCATTCTTGCCGAAGAAAGGAAAAGCGAATGGTGCCGCAGTTATCGTTGCGCCAGGCGGCGGCTTCAGGTGGCTCTCCATGGGCAACGAGGGCTGGGAGGTAGCACAAGCACTGGCAGACAAGGGCATTGCTGCCTTCGTCCTGAAGTACCGACTTTATCCAACGCCAGAGTCGATTGACGGTTTTAAGGAATCGATGAATAGAACCTTCGCTGCGGCAACACCCGCTGCTGGCTCTGAAGGCGCGACTCCCGCACCCCGGCCTGCGATGGATTTATCAAACCAACTGCAGGATGCAGAAGCGGCCTACGCCATGATCATCAAACGCTCTGCAGAATGGGGTGTAGATACTGCCCGGCTAGGTATGATCGGGTTCTCGGCGGGTGCCGGTCTGACCATGCACTGCACGCTTCATTCGAAGACCATGGATTTGGATTTCATTGGTCCGATCTATGGAGGCATGGGACCGGTGGAAGTGCCAAAGAATGCACCACCCATGTTCAATGTAATTGCCACAGATGACTTTCTTTTCCGTGGACAGTTTGGTGTCGTCGAATCCTGGTTTAAAGCGGGCCGACCTGTAGAGTTTCACCTTTATCAGAATGGCGGGCACGGCTTTGGACTCGGCAATCCGAATCGTACTAGTAATCGCTGGTTTGATACCTTCATATACTGGCTGGATGTTAATGGCTTTCTTACCTCCAAGGTTGGTAAGTAATCTGGTCACGAGGCGGACAAATCAGAAATTCTTTGTCCGCCTTTTCTATTGCACTCAATAATTTCAGATTATTAAAAAAACTGAAAGACTCAGAATTTTTTTTGTATGACACATTCGGGATTTCAAGTTTCAACAATTCTTTTTCTTTTGATGTTCCAATTAAAGCAGCTAAATCAACTTGAGTAGCAAATTAGAAAGCAATGAAGATTTACTTAACGCGATCAGAAATTATTCTGTAAAGGTTATTCTTCTCTCAGGAACTTTACAGGATTCACCACCGCAGCTCGAAGCGATTCTTTCAAAATGGATACTAACGTCAGGGCAATAATGATGGCGACAGAAAGTAAGAGTGTGTACCAATGGATCGTAGTGGCGTAGGCAAACGTCATGAGCCACTGCGTCATCAAGTAGTAAACTACCGGGACGACGATGATCAATGATAATCCCGTGATCACCACATACGGTGCAGCAAGCTTCCATGTGATGTTGCCTATACCCGAGCCGAGCACTTTTCTAATGCCTATCTCTTTTCGCTTTTGCTCGGCGGCATACGATGATACGGCATAGAGACCAATGGCTGAAATGAATATGGCGATGATCGTAAAGTAGAAAATCATCATGGAGAAAATGCTGTCGCTTCTATGAAGTTGTTCATAGCTGTCCTTCAGAAAAACAATCTGGAATGCACCTTGCGGGTTTAACTCGCGCCATAGCTTGCTGATCTCTGTCGTTGCCGATGCTATGTCTTGTGTGTGAAGCCGAATGGAAATAAAATTACGTCCCCACTGATGTGTGTTAGAAGCGCTGAGCATCACCATGGGTTGAATCATGGTATGAACAGATTCAAGATGGTAATCCTGAACCACACCAACGACCTCGCCTTTCAATACCGTTGCCCATGTTAATTGCTTACCGATCACGTTATCTAAGTTCCAACCGAAGGCACGCATCGCTGTCTCGTTGATGAGGAATTTATTTGAGTCCGATGCAAGGTGATTGTCGAAATTGTGCCCAGCGAGCACGTTGATCTGATAGGTGTCGAGAAAGTCTGGTGTGATGACGCCGCTTTCTACATGTATCACACCATCAACACCCGGAGTACTCACGATTGTGCGATCATAGTTGAGTGTGTTAACAGGCAGTCGCTGCGAGTAACTCACTGACTCTACGCCGTTAATAGCACGAAGTCTGTTCTCAAATACTTCTGAATTTTCAGAATGAGGAATGGCCACAACATTCTCGATCTCCACGCCGAGATCCTTGCTGTTGATAAACTTCAACTGGTCATTAACAACTAATGCCGAAATGATCAGCATACCAGAGATGGTCACCTGAAAAAAGATGAGCACGCTCCTGACATTAATTCTGCGGTCATGTCTTCTAGATAGTTTTCCAAAGGCTTGCTGGATGGTGAATCCGGATACAGTACGTGCGGGCACATAACCGGCAATGATCACAACAAAAAGAAAGATTGCTGACACCACTGAAATGAAACGCCAGTCGAGAATGTCATGCCAACGCAGTCTCATGCCAGTAATGTCTCCAAAGAGCGGTGAACACAACGCTGCAATCAATCCCGCGAACAGTATCGAGAATACAAACGCTATCGCCACTTCTGTAACAAACTGAAATATAACCTGGCGATGCATTGCTCCGAAAACTTTTCTCATCCCTACTTCTTTTAATCTCGCGGTCATCTTTGCGAGAGAGATGTTGATGAAATTCACGCAGCTCATGATAAGGATGAGTACGCCTGTGAGTACAATAATTTTTATGAGTGCCACACTTCCACCGGTTTTCATTCCGGCACCTGCGGGAGAATACAGGTAGATGGATTCGAGTCGCTCGAGCCTGAAGCCCGTTTCGCGATTGTCATATTTTCTGTCTGCCAAATATTTGTCCACGATCGAAGAAAGCTTTCGCGAAAGATTTTCTGCTGCTGTTGTATTAGTGAGCTCTACGTAAGTCCAGATCGGTTTGAAAGATCCCCAATTGGGTTCGAGTGAACCCAGCGCGCCGAATGACGCGAGAAAATCAAAGTTGAAATGAGTATTGTCGGGAAGGTCTTTGAAAACACCCGTGACAACAAATGAAATAGCGCCACCAGGGTCTGCCTGATATTCGAGCGTATTACCTATAGCATTCCCGTTGCCAAAATACTTCTTTGCCATCGATTCGGAGATCACAATTGAATTCTTAGTGGAGAATACTGATGCCGCGTCGCCATAGGCAAGTTTGAAATCAAAAACGCGGAAGACCGTTGTGTCGACGAACATAAAATTGTTCTCCTGGAATATCTTGTCGTTTGCACGGATAACAGGCATGTAGGCACGCCAGAATCTCACCGCAGTTTTTACTTCGGGAAATTCTTCTTTAAGTGCAGGTCCAAGTGGTATGGGGCCGTCGGAACCAAAGCCTTCGACACCCTGATTGTCAATGTGGTGATGAACGACCCGATAGATTGGATGATCAGAATAATTGCGGTCGTATGATAATTCATGAAGGGTGTAAAACGTGATGAACAGGCACGAGGCGAGGCCGATAGAAAGTCCGCCTATAGTGATCCAGTTGTGCGTTCTGTATCTGTAGAATTGTCGCACCATCACCTTCAGATAACTGACCAGCAACGCTGGAAGAAATGTGCGCGTTACCTGCCACGTTTTTCTCTCGCGGGCGATTTTATTCTGCGCACCGATGTCTGATGGAACGCCGGTTTCGCGAACGGCCTGGTTGAAGGCATCTTGCTCACTTATACCCTGGGCGGTGAGTGCATCGATGCGGTCTTCGAGATGTGAGACAATCTCCTGCGTATCGCCGTCTTCGAGACGTCCTTCTGACTGCAGTTTTCTTTTCCATTGCGCGATAGCTTGTCTGAGATTGAACATAAAATGAAAATTTATTTTGTGATGGTTGCTACACTTGTCTGAGGTAAATCCCACAGGCGCATCAACGTGTTATGCACGGTGAGCCACGCCTCTTTTTCTACTGCGAGCTCTTTCTTTCCTTTGTCGGTAAGCTTGTAGTATTTCCGTTTCCGATCATCTTTTACAATCCATTCAGATGCGATAAGCTTGTCCGCTTCGAGCTTGTGCAGAACAGGATAAAGCATGCCGTCGGCCCACACGAGTTCGCCGCCTGAAAGGGCTTTCACCTGTTCAATGATTTCGTATCCGTAATTCTTTCCCCGTCCAAGGATGGTGAGGATCAGCGGTTTTGTGGACGCTGCCATGAGACCTTTCGTAAGCATATTACATAGATTATCTATGTAAACGGAGCGAAGTCGGATTGGTTGTGATGAAACAAATTATTTTTCTCATTCATTTCCTGTTAAACCTCAATCGTCCCAGTCATAACTTTACCTGCGCGCTTGTAGCTGACCAGAATCACTCCCTTTGATGTAACAGAACTTTCTATTAATGTAAATGCTGCCGGAATTACGCCATCGCCAAACAACTTCTTTCCTTTACCAAGCGTCAGCGGATGAATTTTGAGACAGAGTTCATCCACTAGATCATTCTTGAGTAGCAGGTGAATAAGCTCACTACTTCCCCAGACTTGAATGTCAGGGCCATTTGAATTCTTGAGTTTTTTGATCTCGGCCAGGCTCTTCAGGAAAATTGAATTTTTCCATTCTGATTTTTTCACGGTTCTGGACAAGATGTATTTTGTACCCTCATTGATACCTGGCCAGAAGTCAGCATGCTTAGGCCAGTATGCTTCCCAAATCTTAAAAGTTTTTCTTCCTAAAAGATAATCTGCAGGTTGTTTCAGTTCTTTCTCAACAGCTTTGCCATAAGCTTCGTCACCATACGTTGCAGTCCAACCGCCATATTTGAAACTTCCTGATTTATCTTCTTCGGGTCCACCAGGTGCTTGCATTACTCCATCTAAAGTAATCATCGATAAAACAATTATTTTTCTCATGTTATTTTCGTTTTGTTACAAATCTCGCCAATCAATACTGTGCCATTGCAGTGTGAATGCGACAATCATAGTGGCTGAATGCGAAAGTGTTTTGTCTGATTCACTTCTAAAGATCAGGTTTTGATATTCAGCATAATTTCAAATAAGTCCTGTTTAATTTCAGTTTTGTCCTATTCTATAGATTATATCCGAAAGTAGGTTTGTGAATAAAAATTCAGTGTTACAAAATTACCAATCAGAAAAAATATGAACGACACATGGCTCGAGAAATGGAACGACAGGTATAGTAAAGATGAATATGCTTTTGGCGAGCAACCTAATAGCTATCTAAAAGAACAATTAGAGAAATTAGATATCGGAACAATACTTTTTGGAGCAGAAGGAGAGGGGCGTAATGCAGTTTTTGCGGCCAGACTCGGCTGGACAGTTTCTGCATTTGATATAAGTGTTGAAGGAAAAAAGAAAGCGCTTCAACTCGCAAAGAACAATAATGTAACAATTGACTACCAAGTTGGTGAATTGCAAACCTTGAATTATAACAACGAACAATTTGATGCAATCGCGTTGATTTATGCACACTTCCCGCCGGACATAAAATCAAAATATCACAAGCTACTTAATAATTATTTACGCAAGGATGGCATAATTATTTTTGAAGCATTTAGTAAAAGCCATATTGATTACAGACTTAAAGATGAAAAAATTGGTGGCCCAACTGATCTGGAATCTTTATTCTCCATAGAAGAATTAAAATCTGATTTTGAGAATTATGAAATCATAGAGTTAGTAGAAAAAGAAATTGAATTAAGCGAAGGTTTGTATCACAATGGTAAGGGCGCTGTAATAAGATTTGTCGGACGAAAGAAATAATTGTAACTCGCGATTTGAATTCACAATTTTCCCGAATTCAAAGAAACTCCTTGAAAATATTTTTGAGATCCATCCATAGCCTTTTCGCATAACCTTGATCAGAATATACCCTTACTAATGATTGATTAGTTCATCTGTTAAAATATACTGCTAGTCATCAGTAAATATACGTATGACTTTTTGTGTATTTAACATGTCCATGCATGTAGAAATGTACTGATAAGTAAAGTTTTTTTTAAACGATACTTTTGATCGATTTTAGAAGTGGTGTAATAAATTAGAAAGAGGGGTAATGGTCATTTCAATTGTGAACCATAAAGGTGGCACAGGAAAAACTACAACAACCATAAATCTGGGAAGTGCTCTGTCTTTATTAGGGCATAAGGTACTTTTGGTTGATTTCGATGCTCAGGGAAGCTTAAGTTATTCCCTTGGTATTGATGAGCATGCCCCAACGATAAGCGAAGTTTTTTATGGAGAACGTTCGATTGAGCAAGTCTTGATCGAACGTGAAGGGATGCATGTGCTCCCTGCAAACTCAATATTAGCGGATGTTGAATTTTCGATGACAAAATCAGAAGACCGATTTGGTCATTTAAAGAGTATTCTATCCCAACTTTCTGATTATGATTTTGTGTTGATTGATTGCCCTCCATCGCTTTCATTACTCACGCTAAATGCTTTAGTAGCTTCTGATGGTGTGATCATTCC
>DATJHZ010000094.1:0-4957 GCA_035493595.1 Cyclobacteriaceae bacterium
TTGAATTATCAAATAAGCGGACAAAAGGTAGATCCGCTTTTAAAAATAAAATATATGGGAAGAAAACTTTGAAACTTACCCCACTGGGGTAACTACCTCTCATTATAAGTCCTTTCGCTTAAGTTAACGACTATGGTGTCCTCACAGAACGTGCTTATACTTGAAAGTTGTTCTATCATATACAAGAACGGCGAATGATTCTAATTCCATGACCTGTGTCCTCACAGGCCAGTATATCCTCACAGACTATTTTCAACCTTTTTGACTTATGTCAAAAGATCCGTTATCACCTTGGAATACTTTTGATTCATAAATCAAAAAGAACATGGAAGAAAAAATGTTTCAAAAACCCTCTAACGCCTTTGTGGCGGCATCATGGATAGCATTGTTATCGGGTGTGACTGCCTTTATTGTTGGTCTGTGGAATGCAAACATGGAACTCAATGAGAAAGGATATTATTTCACCGTATTAATGTTTGGTTTGTTCGCCGCCATCTCTTTGCAAAAAGCAGTTCGTGATCAATTGGAAAACATTCCGGTAACGAACATTTATTATGGACTTGCATGGTTCTCAACCTTGCTCGCTGTGGTGTTGCTTGTTGTTGGCTTATGGAATGCCACACTTGAGCGTAGTGAAAAAGGTTTCTATGCCATGTCATTTACGTTAAGCATTTTCGCGGCCATCGCTGTTCAAAAAAACACAAGAGACAGTCAGGGCGGAAAGACTGAAGAGTAGTCTGAACTCACTATTTGATTCTGATTTCTTATTCTCGATCTGTGTCCTCGTTGAAAAAGTTATTGTTATTGGAAAGTTCGGTCTGTGAGGAAACAGACTTGGGAAGAAAGAAGACTGAAGTCTAATTATTTCATCATATCATTTAACAAACAACTCCCTGGTCCGCTGCGTCACAGTAACCCTCGGTGAAGGGTGGGCTATGGGAGTTTACTCTAACATTAAACCATTTTAAAATGAAAGCATTAAAAATCACCTTCCTTATAATATTTATGTTTGTCTGTCTTATACAAACCGTCAGGCATGTATATGTACGATTCAACTACGATCGACCCTCAGTCCTCAACAATTATGATGAGGATCAAACAGATCGTTACATTAAGAACTCTGAATCTCTGGAGTTGCTTCGCGTTAAGTTCGATAGTGTAAATCAGGCCATCAAAATAATTGAGAAAGGCAAAACCAGCCATGAGATTGATTCGCTGAGACGTGAGAATGATAAACTTTATGACGCAGAGTATGACTATCGCAGTGCTATTCAAAATTGGGAGTCGAAAGAAGAGGAGCTTCGCGAAGTTATTGTGTTTTGGTTGGCTGGCTTATTTCTTTTAGTGCTTGGCGCAATATTGTATTATAAGAATTTGAAATGGTTGGGGATAGCGTTGATCATTCCTGGTCTGACTGAAATGATTTGGTGGTCTTCTCCTCAAATGACATCAAGCGGAGCGACACTCGAGTTTCTGAAACTACTCTCTACAAAACTCATTTTATCATTCATATCGCTCATTACTCTTGCCTCTATCTGCATGTTAGATAAAGATTTGAAAAGCCAGAAATAATGAACAAACTAAAATTCTCAAAAGACAATGGTCTTGAATTCTATCGTGAGCTTATGCTAACGATAAACGATCATTTTAAAAACCGTCAGACCGATGGCAATTCAAAAATGATATTCAAGATCATCATGTATTTCGTGCTGGACATCATTTTTTATGCATTGATGATAACGAGTCATTCGTTGTTTGCATTTTACACTTTCTATTTTCTTATGGGTGTATCTGTTTTGCTTACTGCTTTTAATATCTCGCATGATGCCGCCCATGGTGTTGCCGTGAAAAGTAAGAGATGGAACAAATTTCTGTTTACACTCAGCTTCAATCTGCAAGGCAACAACGCCTACATCTGGGGTAAGAATCATAATGAATCACATCACCTGTATACAAATGTGGAGGGTAGTGATATAGATGTATTAAACAACCCATTGTTTAGAATGGTGCCCTCACAGAAATTGAAGTGGTATCATAGATTTCAGCAATTCTATGCACCGGTATTATATCTTTTGTATTCGTTGAACTGGTGTTTGTTTCGAGAGATGCTTATGATCTTTAATGTTTCGAGTCGCACCATTAAGATTACGATGCCCGTGAATGAAATCATTAAACTGGTGATCTGTAAAATACTGTATCTGGGTTTTATGATAGCATTGCCAGCTTACCTGCTCTCATTTGGATGGGGTGTTGTTATTGTGGCATTTGTAATTAATCACTTTATCGTGTCAGTTATTTTTGTTGGCGTTCTTGGGGTTTCTCATGTTTCAGATTTTGTAAGGCATCCAACACCGGATGATAAAAATACACTCAACATGAGTTGGCCTATGCTTCAGATGTGTACTTCTGTCGACTACAGTCCGGGCAGTAAGTTTTTTAACTGGACTCTTGGAGGATTTAATGCACATGCGTTACATCATCTGCTTCCAAACATTTGTCACATCCATTATCTCGAGATACTTCCTATTTTCAGAACCATTGCAAGGAAACACGGTGTTGTCTATATGGAGATGAGCTATTGGGATTCATTGAAGTCGCACTTCAGATACTTGAGAAATATGGGTCGCTTTGAACAACCTGAAATAAGGATCTATGAAAGACCGGCACATTAAGATTCAGAAAGATGCTGAGTTACTGAAACTTATTTATAAGGAAGTTGACACTACGCTTGTTAGAAATCCGCAAAGCTTTGTCACCAAGCTCGTCATTAAGTTTGTTGTATACTTTTCAGCAGTCGTTATTACCTATTCGTTGTTGTTTATAGTGAACAGCGCTTCGGTTTTTGTAGCATGTTTTGTTTTGTACGGGATTATCTTACTTCTTTTTGCATTCAACTTTTCCCATGATTTTTCACACAACACCATTTTTAAAAATGCCCGATTGAACAATGCATGTTTTACTTTAATTTATTCAATGACTGGTGCGCATGCCGAATCGTGGAAACACAGACACATCAACTCTCATCATTTTGCGCCTAATGTAGAACACTATGATACTGATTTAAATATAACCAATATAATTCGGGTAGTGCCAGGAAGTGAACATAAATGGTATCATAGATTTCAACACTATTATGCCACCTTTGCATACACAACGTATTCATTGTTTTGGGTTTTCATTAAAGATTTCGTTGTTCTTTTTAGTGATGATAATCCTTTAAGAAAAAAACTGCACTACCACATTGTATTCTGGAGTCAGAAATTGTTCTATGTATCGATGATGATAATTCTTCCGATAGCTTATTCAAATCAGGCCTGGCAGATAGTTGTGATCGGATTTTTGTGCATGCATCTAGCGCAATCACTGTTTTTGTTGTATACCTTTTTTATGACGCATCATGTTGAAAGCACAGTTTATCCTGAAACAGATAATAACGGATATATTAATACATCATGGTTTATGAATCAGGTTCGAAGTTCAAATGATATGCACCCTTTTAGTGAAGTTGCTAACTTTATTTTTGGTGGTTTTAATAATCACATTGCTCACCACCTGTTTCCGCACTATCATCATATTTACTACCCGAAGCTCAATAAAATTTTATATGGGATATTAATTGAAAATGGTATCACGCCAAATCAAACTACTTATTGGGGAGGAGTAATTTCACATTTAAGATTACTGAAAAGAATGAGCTTACAGTGAATCACTTCCTTTCGTAAACAACTTTTCCTCCAACGATAGTGTAGATAACTTTCGTTGAGAGAATGTTGTTTTCATCAACCTTCATGATGTCTTGCGAAAAGACTGTGAAGTCGGCAAGTTTACCTGCTTCTATGGTGCCTTTGATCTTTTCTTCGAAGGCACCATACGCTGCATCAAGTGTATACGACTTCAGTGCTTCTTCGCGAGACATTTTTTGTGCGGGCTCGTAACCACCTGTGGGTTCGCCTTTCAGAGTTCTTCTTGTAACAGAAGCGTAAAAACCTGCAATAGGATTAATTGGCTCTACGGGTACATCAGTTCCATTGACAATTCTCGCTCCAGACTGCAGCAATGCCTTCCACATGTAAGCACCTTCTGTGATTCTCTTTTCACCAAGTCTGTCTATTGCCCACGGCCTGTCTGATGAAAGATGGATTGCCTGCATAGCAGGTATTACTCCAAGCTGACCAAACCTTGGAATATCCTGCGGATCGATATGCTGTGCGTGTTCAATTCTGAAACGTACATCTTTCGCCTTTTCGGGATTTTCTTTGAAAGCAATTTCATATCTGTTCAATACTTCGCGGTTAGCTCTGTCTCCTATCGCATGCGTACAAACCTGAAAACCATGTTGAAGTCCAAGACGTGCACCTGCCAGAATGGTATCCATAGGTTCTATTTCCTGACCGAAATGTCCTGGCCTGTCAGTATACTCCTGCAACAACCATGCACCGCGCGAACCAAGTGCACCATCACCATACATCTTGATTGATCGAATCGTAATCCAGTGATTAGAATCGATCTCTGGTCCCATTGAAATCCACTTTTTAATTAATGATCTGTCCGATCCCGAGAGCATTACATAAAGCCTTACGTTGAGTTTCCTTTCAGTCTTGAGCTTCTTCATCACGTCTATAGCTTTCTGACTTTCACCCGCATCGTGAAAACTGGTGATACCATTTCTGGAGCATGCTTCCGATGCAAGTGCGGCAGCCTTTAACAAAGTTTCATCCGAAGGTTTGGTTATATATTTTTCAATAATTGCCTGTGCTTCTTCATTGAAGATTCCGGTTGGTTTGCCGTGAGCGTCGGTAATAATTTCACCACCATCAACTATTAACTTTTCAAGCGCAGCTTTCGATAAGTTACTTACACCAGCAACGTCCATTGCTTTTTTGTTCACGAGTGTGAGGTGACCACTCGCATGGCTAAGAACAATGGGATTGTTAGGAGACACTGCACTTAATTTATC
>DATJHZ010000095.1:0-8096 GCA_035493595.1 Cyclobacteriaceae bacterium
CATCTATACTTTTTTTAAAACTGCATTTGTAAGCACTCTCTGAAATATTCATATTATTCAAGTATCCACGAATGGTGTCGTTTTGAAGAGATATAACAAACCCCGGAACAAAATCAGACTGGCACTTTGAAGATAAAGCCATCAATGCGAGTCCAATTAACAGAAGTAACTTTTTCATATTACGAATTATAGAGGCTTCGATATTTTTTTTGCAGCTTATCTGCTTGAGCTCACAATCAAAAAATAACACAAAAGCATCTGTTAGCTTATAACGAAGTAATTTATTCAATGCTGAAAATGAAATAAGAAAGGCTATCACAAAAAGATAGCCTTTCAAAAAAATTAATATACTATTAACAATTAATCAGTTCAAAATATTACTTAAGTCCAACTTGGTCTATGTATACCGTGCCTGTCCAACCTGTATCTTGGAACCACACTTCAGATATTGAAGACGGACTACCAACATCAGATAAAAGGATTTTAACATCTGTCCACTTACCCTCAACAATTGCAATCTGTTTCTGCTGGCCACTAACATTCACGTTGATTGACTTTCCTCCCGTACCTGTTCCGCCATATATTGAGAAAGCAAAGTAAGTAGTACCCGAAGTTGATAGTGGAGTATTGCCCCATGTTCCAAATTGGCTAGTACCACCCCAATCACCACCGTATGTAGCCTTGACTGACACTGTACCCACTCTTGGATTTTCAGTGTTTGCTATATCTGCTGACGTAGTGCCCCATCCGCCTCCTTTAGCAAAAGGACTATGAAGATTGTCATCAAAAATAGTTTTAAGTAAAGTCAGTTGGTTTCCGTATGACACTGTTACAGCAACTGTGAAATCATGAATGGTTGTTAATACCAACGTTCCACCCTGAGCACCTGCTGGTACAACTACATCAATTTGAGTAGTACCTGTCGTGGTGAAAGTAGTAACCGGTGTTGATACGCCTGGGAATTTAATTTTGGCAACAAGGTCAAGATCAGTACCAGTAAATGTAAGTGTAGTGCCTGCAGTCTCCTGCGTTGATGGATCTGTAGGAGATATTGCTGTAACGATTGGTAAAATAATTGTAATGGCATCATCCGTTACAACTTCTACGCCCGATGGCACTGTCAATGTCAGAGCTCCACTTGTACTCGTCGCAGGAACAGCTACAACAATTTCTGTCTCAGACTGACTTACAAAATCGCCTGCTGAAACAACAGCTCCACCCGGAAATGCTATTTGAGTAACCAAGTCCAAATCAGTACCAGCAACGGTGAGGTTCTCGGTATGCTTAATAGCAGCAGGGCTTAATGAAGTTACTACAGGTAGCGTTACAGTCAACTGATTTTCCGATGAGAAGGTTAGCGGGTCAGTTCCTCCAGTTGCAAATATCAGGAAACCTGTTTTTGCATCCATTGGTACAGTCACTACTACCTCCTCTGTTGATTTACTTACAAACTCAGTTACAACTTTACCATCATTGAACGTTACACTTTCAATCCAGTTAACCAATGTGCCCTTAATTGAAATATTAGTTCCTGGTTTAGCTTCTTCAGTAATCGATGTGATCACAACAGGTACTAGGAAGTTCAACATAGATTTGGTTTCTATATCACCTTGAGGTGTTTTCAAAGTTACTTTCCCTGCCACTGCTTCTTCTGGCACCACCAATTCAATCAATGTGCTGCTTTTAGATGTAAAGCTTGAAGCCTGTATCTCGATATTAGGCGGTAACACAATAGACGTAACCTTGTCAAGGTTTTGTCCAATGAATTTAATCTGATCACCATGTTTTACACCTGATGGTCCAAAACTAAATAACTGGATTTTTGACGACGATGAATCGTCATTACACGAACTGAGCAGCGCCAGAACCAGTAGCGACCATAGCGCATTTTTTATATTATATTTTAACATATCATTGAGCATTTAAAATGTGCTATCAAATCAATTAGTACTAGTGTTAGGAACAACCCGGATATTATCCAATGCAAAGTTGTAATTAGCCGCGTTAGGACCATGACAGTAGATGTACATGCCATATCCTGAACTATTGTAAGGGAACAACTGATTGCCTGTATAAACATCAGACCAAGGAATAGTTACAGTCTGCCATGTTCCATGAGTACTTATGTTAGGTTGCCATATATAGTATATGTTATTTCTGGCATCTCCAAAAGTACCACCTCCTGCGCTACCCAGGTATAATCGTACATAGGCGCCCGTTATAGATGCCAATGTGTTGATCTCAAGCTTTAAACTATAGCCTGATGGATTTACAAACGCCGCCTCAGGAATAACCTTTGTCAGAGTAGCTACATCACCATCTGCGGGTCCGCCATATAGTTCAAGGTATGGCCATGCTGATAGCGGTCCCTTATTGACACGCATGAATTTGCCATTGATATTGGCTATGTCCGGATCAGAAGCAACAACAAAGTCGCCACCTCTCCACCAACCATTTACAAATGGTCCTTCAAAGTTTGCAATAATGTTACGATTGTCTTCAAACCAAAAGTTGGATGTTGCTTCACCGAAATTGGTAGTGATTGTAATCGGACCAGGTTGTGCACCAGTAGGTACTTTAACTACCACAGCTGTGGCGTCGTCATCTACCGATATAAGTTCTGCCTGCTGTCCACCTGTGAAAGTTACTGTGAAAGGTTTGTAAAAATAACCTCCGTAAATGAACAATGAATCTCCTTCGTTCGCATACTCACTTTTGGCATAGTCAATGCGAGGCTTACTGATATCTACCGAGAAATCATAAAGCAATGAATCTCCGTTAGCAAAAATCATTTTCAATTTATTAGAGATCACAGTTGGTAATACGGAGGGTACTTGCGTGATCACCGTAGTACTGGTTATAAAGGTTGGGTATATCAGTGCCGGCTGATCGTTAAACCAAACCTGACGGACTGCTTGCAGATTTGAACCCATAATGGCAAGTACTTGTCCCTGCCCAGCAGTTGCTATTAAAGAATCTGAAGCTGTCGGATTGGTAACCCGAATATAACTGATAAATGGCTTTCCAATCTCGTCATTCGAGCAACTCAACAATACTGCGCCTACCATGCATGGCATGAGCAGGAGTAAGACATATTTATATACTGATTTCATATTAATTCTTTTGAATGAATAACTACATTAATTTGTGAATACATACGGCACAGGATCTTCACTCAAACTTGGTGCCTGGCTAAGTTCTACCTGCGGTATTGACATAATGAAGCTGGCAGCATTTGCTGTAACATGGTCATCTGTAAACCAGGTTGTCTTAAAGAATGACCAACCTGTAGGGTTGGGCCAAGGATTAGGTTGTGCTAAAAACAGGCCTCTATCTTGACTATCAAGAATTGCTACTGAACCATCAAGATCATAATATGAACGTCTTGTCAGATCATACCACGCCATACCTTCCATGGCAAATTCTTTAAAGCGCTCTGTGAATATTACATCCAATGTAAGCGGATCTGAGAACTCGGTAGGAGTAGGATTACCAGCACTTCTATATGCGCGTGTGTAAACTTTATTAAAATAGGTATACGTCTTGGAATCAACAGTTCCTTTCAATACATCAGCCTCAGCATATATCATATACATTTCTGCTAGCCTCAGCATATAAGTATCATTAGGATAATTTTGCTTACCTGACTGACCGGGTATATTTCCAACAACATACTTTTTAATCGTTGCTAAATTGTAACCATTACCATCTGTAGGATTACTTGCTGTAACATTTGAAGGAAGATAAAGAACAACATGACTTGATGACAAGAAACTTTCATCGCTTGCTGTTAGTTCAGGATAAGCAAAGCCTGGTAACATAAAGCTGGCTTGTAATCGCTGGTCAAGTGTGAAGCCTGAAGAAGCACCATCATTAACGTATAACCCATCGTACAGACTTAACATATAACTTGTGGCACTTAAACCTCCACCCCAACCATCGCCATTAGCTGCTATACTATTACTTGGTGTTATCTGAGAAACCATAGTATTGGCATACTTATAACTGAGGTTAGAGCTTGATGAGTAAACCCATTCCAATTCAAACAATGATTCTTCATTATTATCATAAGGATATTTAAAGAGGTCGGTATAATATGTGAGTAAAGATTTACCACTCAATTGTATTACACGATCTGAATAATATTTTGCTGAATCGAGATAATCCTGGTTCAATGTACCAGTTGCGCCTGCCATTGTAAGATAGGTTCTGGCTAACATACCTTCTGCTGACCACTTAGTAAGTCGTCCTTCCTGTAGTTCGGTTGTAGAGAGATTTTTAGAAGCGAACATATAGTCTCGCTTAATAAATTCCCATACACTTTCAACGGTGTTACGTTTAAGATTAGGATTATTCAGACTTTCCAAGTTGTTTTCGATAATGGGTACTGCACCATAGTTCATAACTAAATATGTGTAGGCAGTAGCCCTCATAAAGCGGGCCTCAGCAATAGCATGATTTTTAATATCACTGGTCACATCTGATCCTGCATACGTGTTGATATTATGAATCACAGTGTTGGCTTGACCCACAACCTGATAAAAAGATCTGTATGCATTTACATTACTTGCAGAAAGGCCAGTAATATTAAAAGTACAGAAATCACGAATGTCTGCAGAAGTTGCCCAAGGTGAAAAAACAAGTCCAGCCCTAACGTCTCCAATTTTCCAATTGGCCTGATCACAATAATCTTTCCATACTGCAGAATATAAATCCGCTGTTCCTGCAAGCACCTGGTCATTAGTCTTATAAAAGTTAGCATCAACTAACGAGTCTTTCGGAGGTCTGTTTAAAAAATTATCAGAACAGCCTACCAACATACCAGCGGTAATACATGCCGCCAATACAACTGCTATATTTTTAGTTTTCATTTTCAACGTATTAAAATTTAAAAGTCAACTCCTACACTGAATGAATAGACACGTGTTAGTGGATAACGTCCATAATCAATACCAACCATAGAATCGCCGCCATAAGATGGTCCAACATAAGCACCCACTTCAGGGTCATATCCTTTGTATTTGGTCCATGTAAATAAGTTTTGACCACTTACAGCAACTCGAACAGCGTGAATGAGTTTTTGCTTACCAATCAATGATACTGGGAGATTATAACTTAGGGTAGCGTTTTTGAGTCTCGCATAAGAACCGTCCTCAACATACGTACTTGTATAGCGACTAAAATTATTATTCAGACCACTATTTCCCTGGAGCCTTGGTACAGATGTGCCTGGGTTGAGTACATACGGATTGCCATCGCCATCAGTACCAATTTTGGCATAGTTATGTGTTGTTACAAACATGTTACGTCCAACATTAATGTTGTTCGGGTTGGTTTCCTCATCCCTCATAATGTTGTAAATCTGATTACCATAATTGAAATTGATCTGAACACTCAACTCAAAGCCTTTATAAGCAAAGGTGTTGGTTATCCCACCAAACCACTTAGGCCAGGGATTACCGATATAAGTCAAATCATTTTCATTGATCTTACCATCACCATTAACGTCTTTGTATTTAGCATCGCCTACATATATAGAGTTCACACCTACAGCCAACAAATCACCATTACTATCCGTTGGTCGTGGACTGTTGGTCACATCTTCTAAATTCTGAAAAACTCCTTGCTGAACATTGCCTATAAATTGCCATGGCGCTTTGCCTACTACGGTACGCTCTGTAAAAGGTGAGTTACCTTTCGCATTGCCAAGTATCCGGTTAATTTGAGTAGTTCCTGCAGCCAGTGCAGTTACCGTTGTTTTGAATGCAGAAATATTGAATTTAGTTGTCCATTGGAAACTACCAGTATTAATATTAACTGTGTTCAGTGCAACACTCCAACCTTTATTTTGGAGTGAACCTACGTTTCCATAAGGAGCTTGGATAGCTGAAGTACCTGAAGTTCCTTCATACCATGGCGGCGAAGGTTTCAAGATCAGGTTGTCTGTTTTTTTAACATAGTAATCTGCATCAAGCTGGATACGTCCCTTGAAAAGGCCGAATGTCAAACCAATATTATTTGACAGTGTTTGTTCCCATTTATACCTATTAGCTGGGTAAATCGATGGAGAAAAGCTTGAACCCCAAGGCGAAGTTCCTGTATTAAGTGTACCATAAATAACACCACCGTTACCCTGATTACCAGTTACACCACTTTCAAGACGCAACCTCAAATCACTAATAGCCGGAACTTGAAAGAATTTTTCACTTGAAATACGGTATGCAGCAGATACTGACGGGAAATATCCCCATTTAGATCCTGATGCGAAGTTTGCTGAACCATCGGCTCGCACGGTAGCCGTTAAGAGATAACGTTCATCGTAATTGTAATTGATACGTCCCAGGTAAGACTCCATAGCCCAGGTACCTTGACCTCCAGCATTAGACGCAGAGGTCGCATCACCTACATTAAGATCCACAACATTGTTTGTTGGAAAATCCTTACGCGCTCCCATCAGGTTTTTATAAGTTGACTCCTGGGCCTCGTGTGTTGCCATGACATTGAGGTGATGTCTTCCAAAATCTCTTACGTAAGTCAATCTCTGATCCCAGCTCCACCATGTATTAAAATTGGTTTGATTCTGAAGGACTGCTGAATTGTTATACTGGTAGATACTGAATTTGTAGGTAGGCAAGAAGCGTGTAATGTTGGTGTAACCAATGTTGGCATTAAATGAAGTGTAGAATTCAAGCCCTTTAATAATTTTCACACCACCATTCAATCCACCTTGCAATGTTCTTACTGTTTGGTTATTAGTGGTAATGTTAGCTAATCCTACTGGATTAGATGGTGCAAATTGCTGAGCACTAACAGCAGGGTTAGCAGCCCCATATGAACCGTCCAGATTCTTAACTGGAATATCCGGAGCAAGTTGAATAGCACTTAGTATAAGGTTATTCCATAGATCATTTCCTAATGTTCCCAGTTTTTGATTAACCTGAGAAACCATGATGTTTGTACCCAACGTAAATCTATCACGCAATTTGTTATCGGTATTCAAACGAACTGATGTACGGTCAATACCTGAATTTGGACCCACACCATCCTGCTTCATTCTTTCTACTGATAAATAAAAAGCATTCTTCTCAGAGCCCCCGCTAAGATTAAGTTGATGTTTTTGCATACCAGCATTTCTGAATAGGGCGCCCTGCCAATCTGATCCTTTTCCTAAAATTGAAGGATCGCGAAACTCTTCCCGGATATTATTATCACCTATAGCTGTCTTGTAATCAAGATACATCTGCGCATATTGTTGCAGATTCATCACATCGAGATTTTGTGGCTTAGTCTGAAGACTGTTTGTATAAGAGTATGATACTTTCATGTCGCCAGTCTTACCACGTTTGGTTGTAATCACTACAACACCATTTGTTCCGCGAGATCCATAAATAGACGTCGCATTAGGTCCTTGAAGAACTTCCATGCTCTCAATATCAGAAGGGTTCAAACTTGCAAGCGGGTTTACACCAGATAATGAATTTGACCCCTGAATTTGAATACCATCTATAACATAAAGTGGTTCGGTAGATCCATTGATCGTGTTCACACCACGAATATTGATAGAAACACCTCCACCTGGCGCACCAGTATTTTGTGTTACATAAACACCCGGTGCCCTGCCTTGCATGGCCTGATCAATCGTTGTGTTTATCGTACGTTCTATATCTTTTGAAGTAATTGTTGATTGAGCACTTGTAATATCAGACTTCCTCATTTCTCCATAACCAGTGTTTACCACCACTTCCTCAAGGGTTGTAACGTCTTCTACAAGAGTAACCTCAATTTTTGTTTGAGCAGCAACCTGAATTTCCTGGGTGGAATATCCAATAAATGAAAAAACTAAAACATCATTGTTGTCGGCTTCAATTGAGAATGCACCATCACCATCGGTAGAGGTACCTGTGGTTGTTCCCTTTTTAATCACGTTCACACCAGGCAAAGCCTGCCCTGCTGAATCCTTAATCTTTCCTGTCACCACCCGGCTTTGCGCATTCGCGACTGTGCCGAGCCCCAGTAACAAGAAAAATACGGAAGCAACACATACGCTTCTGTAAATCTGTTTTATCATAGAATTTGGGTTTAGAGTTTGTTTACTG
>DATJHZ010000096.1:0-7544 GCA_035493595.1 Cyclobacteriaceae bacterium
AGGATACTATCATCGATCCCATTCAGTAGAACAAAGTCAGGATTCCATCCGAACCATCCACCGAAGACATTCTTTCCGAAGGCCATGCTGTAGCCACAGATTACCCAAAGAATAGTCATGATGCCCATCGCTGCGAAGCTGTGCATCATCGTACCAAGAACGTTCTTTGTTCTTACAAGACCTCCATAAAACATGGCGAGTCCTGGCACCATGAGGAGTACAAGTGTTGTAGAAGTCAACATCCAGGATGTTGCACCGGAATCTATCGGGGGAGCGTCCGCCGCCAGCACACTCGTTGCCGGAAGGAGGAAAAGCACACCTATTGCCAATAGGAAGCGTAATTTATTTTTCATCAGTTTATTAGGTAGGTTGATTATTGGGCGCGAAGATAATGTTAGGCATGAATTTTTCAACATGAGAGGTTGAAATTGATCCCCATAGTTGGGTTTAAATGGTCTTGGAAACGATTTATGGATTGAATTCAGATCATGGAATTGTATATTTGGCTTTCTTTTAGCCACCCGATTCGAGAAGAATTTGAGTAGTATCTGATGTTGACTGATTTGAGTTTGTATATGATTTTTGTGAATAAGATTACTTTCGAAATTCAACTCACCAGTATGTGTGGGGTGATGTTTGAATTGTCTTATAAGCTTTAATAATCTGAGTGACAGACTATGGAGAGTTTATGATCGTTATTGAGTCGATCTCAAGGTTAAATCTATAGGATGATTAACAGATTTGAATTAACTTTAACGTTTAAAAGTCAGATTGTGAATGGCTTATATTTTTTGGGAGCATAATGAATAGAAACCGCTTAACCTTAACCTTCTGAATCGTCTTTTTGCTATACTATTAGTTTTGCTCCTATTCGGCATCATGCCGTCGGCATACGCTCAGTACGAAAATGAGAGTGATGCTACTATTCCATTAGATAAATTCTATATCAAACGACAAGGCTCTGGAGGTCTGCGTAGAATTCTTACTAAGTTACATTGGGGACTTAGCACAGGCTACGGAAGTTCTACATTGAAACATAAGCTTGATGGTTACAGCATTCTGCAAAATCCAGATTCGGCAGTACGAATTTTTAGTAACGCAGATCCGTCAAAGGCATACGCTAACTGGTTTAATAATTCTGTACCTGTCGATGTTGGTAATTCGGCAAGTGCTCCCGGTAGCAATGTGGTGTCATCGCAAAATTCAAAAATAGGTTTTAAGAGTAAGGCTTTCAGTATTCCTTTTAAGGCTACTGTTCATTATGAATTTAACCGATACCGGATAGGTGGAGGATATTCTATTGAGTACATGCACATCGGCCCGTTTGTTCCTATTTCACATGGAGATAAAGTTCATGGCTTTGCGCCTCAGGTTTCCAGTTTATGGATGAAGCATTATTTCGGAATGCTGGGAGGCATGGTGTATCGGTATAATGAATATGATCTTGTAGTAGATGCAAACATTGGAGGCTATAAACTTGGCGGTGGATTTAATAGTGGCCTGATCAAAAAAGGTATTTACTTTAATTTAGGGGTAACGGCAGAGCGCGAGATGTCAGAGTACTTTCGTCTTTTTGTAAGACCTTCTTATGAGATTAAAAGCTACACACTAAGTATGCCTGACGCCAGTCAGAGCATTAAGCACAGATTCAATGCGTTCTATCTAAACATAGGGGCCACGTACAGAATACCTGAGCTTCGCCGATGCTTTTTGAAAGACTGCCATGCACAGTTAAACCATGCTCATGGTAACAAAGAATACAGAAGCAGAAGGCACCCGATCTATAAAAAACAGAATCCGCATTACGGCGAAAACTATCCCGTTATTCTGAAATACAAGGGCAGAAATAAAAAGAAATTGAATCCATACTAGAAGTTCACAAGCCATCTGCATAAAAGTCTGAACTTAATCGATTTAGTAGTCAATTTACTTGAAACTTTGATCTTAAAACTTTGAACTTTTACTATCTTGCACGGCATTTAAAATAGCTCAATCCAGCTAAAAAAAGGTAGTACATGGCAGATGAAAGTAGTGGCCTGACCCCAGGCAGACAAAGTATTATTCCAATCAATATTGAAGATGAGATGCGTGGTGCCTACATCGATTACTCGATGTCGGTTATTGTATCACGGGCACTTCCTGATGTAAGAGATGGTTTAAAACCAGTTCACCGCCGCGTGCTTTACGGCATGCTTGATCTCGGTGTAAATTATAATAAGCCCCATAAGAAATCAGCCAGAATTGTAGGGGAGGTTCTTGGTAAGTATCACCCTCATGGTGATGCTTCGGTATATGACACCATGGTGCGTATGGCGCAAGATTGGTCCCTTCGCTACACATTGGTTGATGGTCAGGGTAACTTTGGTTCTATCGATGGTGATTCGCCTGCAGCAATGCGTTACACAGAAGCAAGGCTGAAGAGAATTGCTGAGGAGATGCTGGCGGATATCAACAAAGAAACTGTTGATTTTCAACCCAACTTTGACGACTCGTTAACAGAGCCTACCGTTTTACCTGGAAAGATGCCTAACCTTTTGGTTAACGGATCATCAGGTATTGCAGTAGGTATGGCCACCAACATGGCCCCTCATAATTTGACCGAGGTCATTGATGGTATCACTGCCTATATCGATAACCACGATATCACCATTGAAGAGCTGATGAAGTTCGTTACCGCTCCAGATTTTCCAACAGGTGCTATCATCTATGGCTACAACGGCGTTCGCGAAGCTTTTAAAACAGGTCGCGGCCGTATCGTGGTACGCGCAAAAGCTGAGATTATAACATCAGAAAAAGGTAAAGATCAGATTATCGTAACCGAAATTCCCTACATGGTGAACAAGGCTATGATGATTGAGAAAACTGCCGCCTTAATTAACGAAAAGAAAATAGAAGGCATTTCGGATATACGCGATGAATCAGATCGTGATGGATATCGCATTGTGTATGACTTGAAACGCGATGCTATTCCTAATATCGTACTGAATAACTTATACAAATACACACAGCTGCAATCTTCTTTCGGTGTAAACAACGTGGCCCTTGTTAAAGGTCGTCCGTTGACACTTAACCTGAAGGACATGATTAAGTACTTCGTTGAACACCGTCACGAAGTTGTAATCAGAAGAACCAAATTTGAATTAGCTGAAGCTGAGAAGCGCGCCCATATTCTCGAAGGGTATTTAATTGCTCTTGATAATCTGGATGAAGTTATTTCGCTGATCCGTAATTCAAAAGATCCGGATCAGGCAAAGACAGAATTGATTACGCGTTTTGGATTATCAGAGATCCAATCCAAAGCCATTCTTGAAATGCGTCTTCAGCGTTTAACAGGACTTGAACGCGATAAGATCCAGGCTGAATATAAAGAAGTGATGGAACTCATCACCAGACTTAAAGAGATCTTAGACAATGAATCTGTAAGAATGCAGATCATTAAAGATGAGCTTGCCGATTTGAGAGATCGTTATGGCGATGCCAGACGTACATTGATCGTGCATAATGATGATGATATTACGACTGAAGATATGATTCCCAATGAAGAATTGGTAATCACAATCTCAAATCAAGGCTACGTTAAAAGAACATTGCTGTCAGAGTATCGCACACAGGGAAGAGGTGGTGTAGGTTCACGTGGTGTTACTACGAAGGAAGATGATTTTACAGAACATTTATTCATAGCGCAGGCTCATAATTACCTTTTGATCTTTACCGATATGGGTAAAGTATATTGGAAGAAGGCCTATGAAATACCAGAAGGTAATAAAGTATCTAAAGGTAGAGCAATACAGAACCTGATTAATATTGAGCCGGGTGATAATGTAAGAGCTATCATTACGGTGAAAGATCTGCAGGATCAGGAATACATTAATAATAACTTTGTAATTCTTTGTACAGAGAAAGGTATCATTAAGAAGACTTCGCTTGAAGCCTATTCAAGACCACGTCAGGGAGGTATCAACTCTATTACTATTCACGAAGGTGATCGTCTTTTAAATGCATCACTTACAAATGGTTCAAACCACATCATCATTGCCAAGAGCGAAGGTAAAGCTGTTCACTTTAACGAGTCAGATGTTCGCCCGATGGGTAGAACCGCTGCAGGTGTGCGTGGCGTTACATTAGACTCATTAGCCGATGTTGTTATTGGTATGGTGTGTATAGCTCGTGAAGATGCTAACCTGTTGGTAGTTTCTGAGAACGGCTATGGAAAACGTTCCCCAATTGATGATTATCGCATCACAAAACGTGGTGGAAAAGGCATTAAGACTC
Source organism: Cyclobacteriaceae bacterium (assembly GCA_035493595.1). Taxonomy (GTDB): domain Bacteria; phylum Bacteroidota; class Bacteroidia; order Cytophagales; family Cyclobacteriaceae; genus DATCRE01. Next base: position 4,273 of record DATJHZ010000096.1, read on the forward strand.
TTAATATTACAGATAAAACTGGCAAGCTTGTTGCCATCAAGGAAGTTATTGATGAAGATGAGTTAATGATCATCAACAGATCAGGTATAACCATCCGCATAAAAGTAAGTGAATTGCGCATCATGGGAAGAGCAACACAAGGTGTGAGGCTCATCAAATTAAGTGAAGATGACAGAATCTCTTCAGTAGAGAAGATTCAGAAAATTGAAGGTGTTGCAGCAGAAACAACAACTCCTGTTACGCCTATAGAACAGGATATTGTGTTAGATGATAGTGCTGAAGACGCATCAATTGATGATAGTGTTGAGGAGGAGGATGATGACGATTCATTAGATGATAGCATTGAAAATAATGAAACAGATAATCAACCAGAACAATAAACCATACTTACAATGAAAAGAATTACACTTTTGGTTTTAATGATGGCATCAGCAGTAGCCTATGCTCAAAAACCTGAAAAGCCTAATTTAAACAAAGCTTTAAAATCACTTCAGGAAGGAAAACTTGCTGAAGCAAAAAGCAATATCGACCTGGCAACAACCTATGAGAAAACCATGAATGATGGCAAGACATGGTACTACCGCGGGTTGATTTATGCAGCGCTTGATACTACAAAGAAGGAAGAATTTAAAAGCCTTGCTACAGATCCTTTGAAGACAGCGATGGAATCATTTGCCAAAGCTGATGAATTAGAAAAAGGTGGAAAAGAGTATTATATCAACGCGCCTAATAGTATCGTTCCGATTACAAAGACACAACAGTTAGAAGGTTTGGCTAACTTCTATCTTGATAAATCGATTAAAATATTTCAGGATGGTGAAGATTATCCTGGTTCTATAACCTGGGGCTTGAAATCTGCTTCAGTATTCGAAAAGTTACCAAAATACCCAAATGATACGCTTGCCTATTACGTAATGGGTCTTGCTGGTCAGAATGCTGAGCAGTATGATGTGTCCATTGAAAGCTTGAATAAATTCTTTGCAAGAGGTGGTAAATCTAAAGATGCTTATTTGATTCTGTACCAAATCTACAGCGGTCCTAAAGAAGACAAACTTAAAGCATTAGAGATAGTAAGAAAGGGTAAAGAAAAATTACCTAACAATACTGATTTTCCAAAGTTAGAGATTGGTCTTTTGATAGATCTTGATCGTGTAGCAGAAGCTAAAGGTGGTCTTGAAGAAACTGTTAAGAAAGATCCAGGAAATAAAATCCTACACTTCTATCTTGGTTATGTTAATAGCAAACTTGAGAAGTGGGACGATGCTAAAGCAAATTTTGAAACAGCTCTAAAACTCGATCCGCAATATTTTGAAGCACAATACTATCTGGCTCAAATCTATTTTATCGATGCGATCAAGGTTAAAAAAGAAATGGATAACCTTGGCATCTCAGCTGCTGATAAGAAGAGAAAGATTGAACTGGATAAAGTTGTTGTAGATAAATATAAAATAGCAGTTCCGTATTGGGAGAAAGCAGAACAGTTAAAGCCAGACGATCTTGATGTGTTGGATAAACTAAGCGCGCTCTACTATTATTTAGGTGAAGATGCTAAAATTGAAAGAATTTCAAAGAAGAAGAAATTACTAGGTGCAGAATAAGCACTAGAGATCTTTTATATTGAAGGGCTGGTTGATTTATTTCAACCAGCCTTTTTTATTCCCTTTATCGGTTACGCAGATTGAGGAATTATATGCGCAAATTCAAATACCTTAACCATAGCTCATGGTTTACTTTTGTTAAATAGGAATTTCAACGAAATACATAATGATGACTATTGGTGTTGATTTAGGTGGAACGAATATTCGTGCAGGCATAAGTAAAGATGGTTTAATTACGCATCGCCTTCATTCTACTTTAAGAGAAAAGGAATCTCTCTCAAATACATTAGGACAGGTTATTGATATTATAAAACCTCTGATTGAGCCAGCGGTTGAAGGTATAGGCATTGCTGTACCCTCTGTTGTAGATACTGATAAAGGTATTGTTTATAACGTGGTAAACATTCCTTCATGGGAACGTGTTGAGTTGAAAGATATTCTTCAAAATACTTTTAAGGTACCCGTTCAGGTAGATAATGATGCCAATTGTTTTGTACTTGGAGAACAGCTATTTGGCGCGGAGAAAGATGCTAAGTCAATAGTTGGAATTGTGCTGGGTACAGGCATAGGTTCTGGTATCATAATCAATGGCAAGCTTTATACAGGCAGCAATAGTGGTGCAGGTGAAATTGGCTATCTGCCATATTTAGATAAAAATATAGAGTACTACTGTAGCAGTACTTTTTTCAGTGGTATAAAAAATACAACGGCTTTTGAAGCACACCGTCAGGCGATGAATGGTGATCTGCAAGCCATTTCTTTGTGGCATGAATTCGGAATTCATTTGGGTAATGCAGTTAAGGCTGTACTGTATGCTTATGATCCGGAGGTTATTGTTTTTGGTGGTTCGATCACTAAAGCATATCCATTTTTTTACGAGTCAATGCGGAATTCACTGAGTGATTTTATATATCCACAAACAATTAAGAAATTAAAGATCATCCAATCAAAAGACGATAATATCACACTGCTTGGCGCTGGATCTTTATTAAGAAAAGAAGGTAATATTCATTAAAAGTATGAGTGAGAAATCGATCGTGATTATGAAAATGACTTTAGCTAACATATTCAATAATACTTCTGTTTATTTAGGAACCATACTTGCTTGTATCGGACTTACTTCATGTTCTGATTCCAGATCGACACCTCCTGGAAAAATTCTTCTTCATGACAACTGGCGTATTCAGCAGGTAAATAAAGTTGCTAAAAAAGGAGAGGAGGTATCTTCCGCTCTTGATGTATCAAACTGGTATGAGGCTACCGTTCCATCAACCGTTATGGGTACGCTTACAAAGAACGGATTGTTCAATAATATTTTTTTAGGAACGGCTATAAAGGATGTTGATAAAACTCAATTCGATAGTTCATGGTGGTATAGAAACGAATTTACCCTTTCTTCGCTCGTTAAAGATCAACATGCTATTCTTCATTTTGACGGCGTAAGTTATTATGCCAACATCTGGTTAAATGGAAAATTGATCGCTTCTAAAGATAGCATCTTTGGTTCCTTCCGCCAGTTTAGCTTTGATATAACAAGCTTAATTAATAAAGAGAAAAACATTCTGGCTGTTGAAGTATTCAGACAACGTCCAGGTGATTTTGGTATTGGCTTCGTAGACTGGAATCCAAGACCACCAGATGAAAGCATGGGCTTATGGAGAGAAGTTTATGTGA
>DATJHZ010000097.1:0-5630 GCA_035493595.1 Cyclobacteriaceae bacterium
TTTTGGAAAGTAAAGTCCATGCACCCATGAAGTATGGCTGATGCTGCCCATGGCAAACTCTTCTTCAATAGGTAATGTGGCGCCCGCTTTAACATTATCTTGCGGACGGGTTTCAGGCATGGCAGCTTTCAAAATGCGTTCAGCAAATTTTTCGGCAGAAAGAAAAATATGAGGTGTGAGTCCCTGAGTAGTGGTGCAATATGCAAAGGATGGATCTTTACTTAAAACATATTGCAAATAGGTCGTTCCACTTCGTGGATGTCCCAGAATAAAAACAGGTGATTCAACTTTAGCTTCTTTTATTTTTTTGTTGAAGCGAATATGTTCAAACCATTGTAACGGTGCGTTAAGTAAAACGTTGCCTGTAATAAACAGAGCCTTTGGAATATACCAAATGCTAACAGCAAATCGATTTTTCCAAAGCAGATGAAACCAGTTGAGTAAGTCTATTCCCAACACGGTGTGCGTTGGCAGGTTCAGAAAATCCCTAAGTCTGTAACGAATGTTCATAATCCGCACTCAAGATACATAAATAGTTTTGAGCTGTAGCGTCTGATTCTACGTGAAGACTTTATAACATTATGAACGTGTTTTTGTTATTGAATAAATTTCGAAAGTGATTCATTATCTTTACTTCGACTGAATACTTGGAATGAGGAACATCGTAAAGCTTTTTGTTACATTAAGCATACTGGCCAGAGGCATTCCATTGTTCTCTCAAAATACTGTTCTGGAAGGAACGATCAGAGAAGAAGGTTCGGGCGATCCAATCATGTATGCTCACGTGTTTCTAAAGAGCTTACAGGCCGGAACTACCAGCGATACAACAGGGCACTTCAAACTCGTTATCACCAATCAAAAGAAAGGAGATACGCTCATTATTTCCTATCTCGGTTATCACACGGAGAAGATGTTCATTACTTCGGGCACAATCCAAACGTTCGATGTAAAACTTAAACCTCAATTCACCCAGCTGCAGGAGTTCGTTGTCGTGGCAGGCGACAATCCTGCATGGGCCATACTCAATAAAGTTGTTGAAAATAAAAAGAGAAATAATCCTGAAGCTCGAAAGTCATATTACTGTGAAGAGTATTCCAAGATCAGATTTGATCTTAATCACTTTACGGAGAAGATCAAACAAAATGTTATGCTCCGTCCTTTCGATTTTATCTGGAGTGATGTCGATACTACGGCCGACGGTGTCACGTATCTACCCGTTTTATTGGTTGAAAAAATGATTGATCATTATTATCAGCAATCACCCAAAGAGACTCGTGATGTAGTGAGGGGCATTAATGCCACAGGTTTGAAAGGACCCAAGATCATGAACTTTGTTGAAGACTTATACCTCACACCAAACCTGTACGACAATTTTGTAGTCATCCTTGACAAGAGTTTTCCAAGTCCTATTAATGACAACTATCGAAATCACTATGAGCATTACTTAGACAGTGTAATGATTGATGGTGTGAATTATTACCAGATCACCTTTCAACCAAAGTATAAAAGAGAACTCGCCTTTGAAGGTGAAATGTTAATTGATCCAAAAACGTACGCGCTCAAAAAAGCCGAGTTTCGTTTTGATATCATGGCCAATGTAAACTTTGTTAGAAGCTATTGGGTAAGTCAAAAATATGATAAGGTAGATGGCACAAACTGGATGCCTGTAGAATCACAAGTGATTGGTGATTTTACTGTCATTGAAAACTCAGCTGACCTTACAGGTTTCTTTGGGAGAAAAAATTCAACGTATAAAAATTATACAATCGACGCTGTAATACCTGCGTCTGTATTTAAAGGTCCAGAACTTGTTGTTCAAGATGATAGTGTGATGGACCGAACGGATGATTACTGGAAAGATAATCGCCATGTAGAACTCACAGATAAAGAAGCCGGCGTTTTTACTATGGTGAAGAAGCTGGAGAAAGACCCCGCCTTTATTCTTCGTAAGAACTTGATTGTAGCTTTTACCAGTGGTTATGTACCCGTGAAGAAAATAGACATTGGCAACTTCTATACGTTTTATAGTTACAATGTTATTGAACACTCACGTCTGAAGTTTGGATTTCGTACAGGCAAACATTTAAATTGGCCCGTTAGTTTTTCTGCTTACGGTGCTTATGGCATGTATGATGAAAAATGGAAGTATGGTGCATCGGCAGACTGGGCCTTTGGAAAAGAGAAGCGCAGGCGAAAACATATTGGTGCGTCTTACAAATATGATATTGAACAATTGGGCAGAAGTTTTAATCAGCTTGAAATAGATAACATTCTCACTTCGCTTGTGCAATATGGTGGCGTTACTTCTCGAAATTATGTAACAGATTTTACTGCTTATGTTGATAACAACTTAACAACAGGCTTGCTCTCACGTGTGAGTTATTTTAACAACTCCATTTCACCTACACGCAATACCATCTTTGAAAAGATTACCGACGGAATCACTAATCCTGTTTCCTCGTACCATGCATCGGGCATTGGCGTTACATTGAAGTTCAGTTATCAGAATTACGACATGAATGGAAAGTTCTACACCAATGATTCAAAAGTAATTTTTCGAAAATATCCAGATCTAACAATGGAGTGGCGATGGGCTGATAAGAATATGTTTGCTTCTGGAATGAACTTCAATAAATTCAACATTCAATTAAAACAAAATGTACGGCTACAAAAGTTAGGCTACCTGCAATACTATATTGAAGCTGGCAAAACATTTGGAACGGTTCCATATCCATATCTAAACATTCCCTTTGGAAACCAATTGGTGTTTCAGGATGATTATGCTTTTAACCTGATGAACTTCCTGGAGTATGCAACTGATCAGTTCACAACGGTATATGTTCAACATCACTTTGGTGGATTGATTCTTGATCACATACCACTGATCAATAAATTAAAGTGGCGTAATTTTATTTTTGCCCGTGCGTACTGGGGCACTTTGTCAACAGCAAACAACCAACAGGTTTATCTTTTCTCCGAGAATCTGCACGTGCTAAATAATAACAGCTATTACGAAGCAGGATTTGGCATTGAAAACATTTTCAAAATTGCCCGTGTTGATTTCACCTGGCGATTATCAGACCCAACTGCTCCGGGTATGTATAGATTTATTGTGAAGCCTTCGTTTAAGTTGTCGTTTTAAGTAATAAAAGAAATTCCAACTGTGCGCAAGAAATTCAGGTTAGTAACCTACTTCTGTTTCTCGACTGAAAGGAAACTTTTTGAGTGGCCATTATAGAGGGAGTTTACATTTCAGCCTGCTTTTTTGGCAATACTTTGTTATGTGGCGTTTTGTTTAGCGTCACCATTCATCAAATTCGTGAAACTCAAAGTCCTGTTCTTTAATTGATTTTTCGTAGTCTGAGGCTTCCTTATATGCTTCTTCAACAATGTTTTCGTTATTATACCAAATATCGTCCGCTGGATAACAACACACACCGTTTGTTAATTCTGTCAAAATAGCACTTGTCATAGAAGCAAAACGAAGTTCAAATGTGTCTCCCGAATGCCAAACAAAAGTTACAACTTTATTGCAGTCTTTAAGCCGGGTTTCAATTTCAGGTTTTGCAAATTCGACGTCTGGCTGTTTCTTCCCAAGTAATTTGTCAATGAATGAAAGTTTTGGTTTCAAGTCGTCTTTTGCTTTTTGTAAATCAAAGTCGTCAATGTAGATTTCAAAACCACTTTTAAAATCCTTGTCTTTCAGTTTGTCGAAGTAAGGATTTTTTAACCGAAATTTGAAAGGTACAAAACCTGTGTCATTGTCTTGGTCCAGTTTAAAGTCTGGATAAACTTCAACAACCATATCAAATTCGTTAAGTCGCTTCACAATTTTCGGAACCAAGTCTTCCGAGAGATTTTTGCAATATACGTTTAGATCTAAACTCATTTTTTGTCTGTCATTCTACCAAAATTTCCACCAAGGCTTCTCGCTTATAGTCGTCTGACCTTGTTGTTGTCTAAATTGCTCTAGCTCGTTTTTCATTTCTTCATTATATGCAAGTTGCTTTACAGTATATGTCAACCTATTTTTTCCTTCTAAGTCAACTCCTAATTTACTCGCTAATTTTAAAATGTCGTCAGAAAAAATGTCTTCGTTAATATTTAAATCTTTTTCTTGTTCTATTGGAGCAAATAAATTATCTGTTACTTCTCCGTCAGAAACAAAGAAGTGTCTTTTAATTGTGTCATTATATATTGTGAATCCAAAAGAGTTTGATGTTGTCTGAATCATGAATGTTACGATGTCTGTATTCAGAGTTCTTGAAAGCTGAAGCAATGCTTCCTCTTCAACTGTGTCAACCATTTCGGGGTCATTAATTATCGTCCAACCATTATTTGTCCACATACCCCTAATTGCAAGTTCTCTATTTGCAAAATCAAAATAATTGTCAAACAAATAGTCATTGAAAGTTTGCCAGTCGTCAAATTGTTTGTCTTGCTTGGTGTCAACGTATTTGAATATGTTAAAGATTTCGTCTGATCTGTCGAAGAAGTTACCTTTTATTGCTATAAAACTGTTTGTCATATCGTGTCGGTATTTAAATGAGTGCTAACAGTTACAGTTCCTGTCCAAATAGTTGTCCAACGAAGAGCAAAAGTGTTAGTGCGATAAAATGTCGCATTTAACTTTTTAATGGTTGCTATAATCGTAATTTAAAAATGGTTTGCCAACATTTAATAGCAGTGAAGAAGCCGTTCACCATGGCAGCATTATACTAAACAATATTCAGGCAAATACCTGTTTCTCTACGCTGAGTTTCCCTAACTAACTACTTCTTACACTCCGTTGCAAAATCTTTCGGCAATTTGAAATGATACAAATTACCTCCCAGAATTTTATAGGTTAGCTCATCGGAGATAAATAATTCTTTGTTGTTGATGAAACATAATCCTTCTTTCTGGCTCATGTTATTTAACAGAACAACTTTTTTCTTGCCTGAAAAGAATTTGTCACCTGTAAAGCAGTAGAACAAAAATACTTTATCAGAAGAGAGTAATGCCAGTATTTTATTATCCGGACTTAAATCAGCAGCAGTAACCCAGGTTTCTATCATGGTGCCGGGACCAAGGTTTACACTATCAATGAGTTCAGCAACATATTCGCCCGGTGTATTGGGTAGCTTATACATTTTGGTATAGCCGGTAAATGGATTCGTTCTGTTTTTTGAAAAGAGGTAAATAGAATTTTGAAAACACACCATAGCCTCCATATCAAAATTCTGTTGCGTTGGTGGAGGCGGAAAACTCTTTTGATCGGAGTATGTAAATTTTATTAACTGTCCTGTAACAATAGTATCGGTAATAGCATCCGGGGGTGGGATTTTATAAATTCTCAAATTCTTTCGCATGCTCTTGTTGTTGCCAAAAGCTCCGATGTAAAAATTGCCATCAGCATCCTGCGCAAGTTCTTCCCAATCCTGATTCTTATGATTTAGTCTAATTGTTTTTTTAATTGCTCCTGTAGTGTCGATGTTATAGAGCATGGAATACTTGCTATCTACCACTGTCCACAAATTACCCTTGGGGGTTAACACAAGTGCTGAGGTCTCATCTAAAACCTGCGGTAGTTTAGCCAGTATTTTAAGATCTGGTGTCTGGCTCATACCGGAGTATCCGGCAACAAGAAG
>DATJHZ010000098.1:0-10872 GCA_035493595.1 Cyclobacteriaceae bacterium
TATGTCAATGGAAACAACCTGTTGACAATTACCAAATACTCTGGTACTGATCCGGAGATAGCGGGTGGAAATATCAGCAGGGGAGTTGATTACGGAGTGTACCCACAAGTTAGAACCTACAGTGCAGGTTTAGAAGTTCAATTTTAAATAATTGATTCATGAAAAAATTACTACTATCAATAACTGTTATAGCAATCCTTCTAACAACAGGTTGCTCCGACAAATTTCTGGATACACAAAATCAGAATGAACTGAATCCAGATAATTACTTTTCAACCATTCAGAATTTTGAGTATGCCTTAACAGGAACGTATGATGCTGTAAAAAATCTTGATTTGTTTGGTCAGACTTTTTACATCCAGACATTGCTGGCCATGCCGCATGAGTCTGATTACTGGAATGCACAAAACAGAAATGCAGTAACGTCTACCGATGGAAATGTGTACATAGCCTGGCGTGGACTTTACAGAATTGTAACTCGTGCGAACGATCTTATAGAACATTCAGATGGCTTCAGTAAATACTCACCAACATCAGCTGATGCTGCGCGCCTGGTGCAGATTGTTGGTGAAGCAAAATTTCTTAGAGCGTACGCATATTTTACATTGGTGAGATTATGGGGTGAAGGTCCCTATGCCACTGATAGTACAAAGTTAGCTGTACCATTGAATTTAAAAGTCGCCAAAACTTTTGGCGAGATCATGAATCCTCGTGCTACAGTCGGCGAAGTATATAACCAGGTTATCAAAGATTTTAAAGATGCTGAAGCTGTATTACCAGATACATGGGATAATAGTAACATAGCACGGGTTAATAAGTACGCAGCCAAAGGGCTCCTGGGTCAGGTGTATTTGTACATGGAAAAATACCCGCAATCAAAAAGTTATTTTGAGGAACTGATTAATAATTCAAGCTACGGACTGGTTCCATTTAGTCAGTACAAAGATCTCTTTCAAGGCAAGCATGAGTTCAGCAAGGAATCTGTTTGGGAACTTAACTACACGATTGACATGTCGCAAAACATTTGGGAGAACGGTCTTGGTTCTGGTATCGCCCTTGTTATTGCACCGCTTGGCCGTGGCTGGAGTAACTGCACACCACACGGTGTAAATATTGAACGCTTTGGAAGTGATCCACGACTTAAAATCTGCACGATAGCACCAACCGATTCTTTAATCGATGCGAGTGGAGCTATGACACAAGCAGGTAAAAGCACCTTTAACAAAACAGGACATAGCTTCAAAAAATATGTTCCACTTGATTACTGTATTCTCTCTACAAATCGCGATAGCGGTATCAATTATTTTATCATGCGCATGGCCGATGTATACCTGATGTATGCTGAAGTGATGAATAATTTAAGCAATGATGGAGTAGCATTGGAGTACACCAACAAAGTGAGAAGAAGAGCCTATGGTTTTGATTCTAACACACCAACACCTTCAGACTTTGCATCGTTAAGTGGAACTCAATTAAGAGATTCAATACGTGAAGAGCGCTTCAGAGAACTTTTTGCAGAAGGCCATCGGTGGTATGACATAGTACGATGGAAGATTGTGAAAGAAGAAGTTGAAAAGTATAACGTGCTCAATGTTACACAAGGACCAATTCTGTATCGCGATAGAATTTACTACTACCCCGTGCCATTGCAGGAAGTTGACAACAACAAGAACGTAGTACCAAGTACTGACTATTAAAAGAATCCCTATAAGAATAACCTAAATCAAACAACAATAAAAAAGCCAAACCATAAAAAACTAAAATCGAATTCTATGAAAAAGTTAATTTTATCCAATGTGCTGTTACTGCTTGCAGTATCAGTATTTTTATTCTCCTGCAGTAGCAGTGATCCAGGTCCAAAAGTATTACTTCCTAAAGCAGATGGTTTCTATATCTACGGAACAAATACAGTTGCCTCAGGACCTTCTGAGTTGACAGCACGTATGGCGCTGGCAGCTTTAGATTTCACAAAAGGGCCCAAGGTAGCTACGTTAGATAGCGTGTATGGTAAGTACCTTTATATTGGTGCAGGAAGCAAAATTAGTTTTGCAAATGTAATTGATGAAAAGGGAACTATCTACGGAGCAGATGGTGGTGGTGCAATTGATAGTGCTAAAGATGTAGCAAACTCACCAATCAAAGACAAAGTTATTCACGGCACATTAAAAGCTAACGCAGAGCAAATAGCAATTGCTGAAGAAGGATTATACTATGCATACGTTAATCTTAACACAGCAGAATTTATAATCATGAAAGTAAGAGCAAATATGATTGGTGATGCAACAGTGAAACAATGGGCTGGCGGAACTGATTTACCACAGAAGTCTTCTACAAAAGATGTTACTGTATTTGAGGGAACCAATATTCTGTTGACAAAAGGAAATGGATATCGTTACCGGATGAATGATGGATGGGCCATCTACCAGGACGATAATATTATTACCTATAACAGTTTAGGCGTTCACGATTGGGGAGAATCATGGGCCGCACAAGTTAACAATCTGGTTTTTGAAGCTTCGAATATCCCACAATCTGTTGGTTCAGGTTATTACACAGTAACGCTAACCTACACGGCTTCAACAGGTATATGGTCAGAAACAAAAGTTAAAACCGGTGATGTTTATTCTCAATACAGCATTGGTATCATTGGTGATGCAACAGATGGTGGCTCATTTAATGGCGATGGCACAGGTGGATATGAAGTAAAGCTGCCAACTAAAACAGGTAGTAATTATACCTGGACATGGTCTAATGTTACATTTATTAAAGACAAAGAATTTGTCTTCTTACAAAATGCAACATGGGGTAAATTCCTGGTTGCCTATGATGGAGCTGCTGTTAGTGGAACATCAATAGATGCTGGAGATGTGATTGATGCTACAGCAGATCCGGTAAATAGCCCTTATCATAATTTCCATGTTATCAATGGTGGTGCAGTTGATGTAACATTAACGGTAAATGCAGATACAGATGCCGTTACCGTTGTGATTAACAAACACGTTTAGGTAGTAACGAATTTATAAATAACCCAGAAGCTTTGGATTGTTCTCTTTTGAGGGAATGGTTCAAAGCTTTTTTGTTTTAATATCTCATCCAAATAATAACGACATAGTACAATGGTACTTTGAGCAATGGCGGTGATGTCGTGTCGTGAAGATTTTTGTTTTTCATTGATGGCTTGTAGTCGACACAATACAAATCATTTCTTTTTACCTGGAGTTAGCACTCCAGGCTATCATCATGTCATCCCTTCGGGATTTTTATAGATATAAAAGAATGTAGCTGCAAAGAGTTATGCTTTCTAAAATCTTAACAATGACTCACTATTTCAATGAATCACACTATACAGTTTACATAAGTATAATTTGAACATTGCTTGCGATGTGCGGATTATGGAATTATGACATTCACAAACAAAACCTGAAGTCATTTCCTAAAATCTTAGCAGCTTAGACATGTATCGATATCAACATCTTTTTTGAATATAACCTTAACGGCTCAAATCTTGTCAAAATCCTGAATTGAATTTAACCCAATAAAGTCATCAACAATCCCGAAGGGATGACATGATGATAGCCCGGAGTGTCACTCCGGGAATTAATGGTAAAACGATAGCACGTGTCGACTACAAATTATCCATGAAAGTCAGGCGCTCACGACACGAAATTACACGAATATCAAGCAATGATTTTTTGATTGGCAATGACAGTTTCACTTGATCATATATTAAGAATCTCATTGCTTATTACAGTTTGTAAATGCTAATAAAGTCACTCTTAAATACCTGATTTTTTCCCCATTATCATTCACTGTAAGGCACCTATATTTTTCACTGTCACTTCAATTTTAAGTCGATAATAATCAAGCAAATAGAATTTCAAGATGCCATTCCAGGCTATATTCTTCCTGTACAAATTGCCTTGCCCTTGGGTTTAATATTCATTGCAATCGTTTTCACAAACGTTAAAGTTTGGTTTTTAAAACTCTTCATTCACCTAACCTCAATTGCATGAAAAAGAAAAAATTACTCGTCCCGCTGGTCAGGCTTCTCTGCTTTTGCCAGCTCATTTTTATCCTTTCGCCAGCGCATGCCCAAAATGATGGTATTCCCCGCGGAGCTCAATTGCCATACATTCGTTATGAGTCAGAAGCTGCAACGCGTGGTGGTGGCGCCACATTGCAAACGGCATTAACGTATGATCAGAATGCCATTGCATCAGAAGCATCAGATCAGAAATATGTGAGCCTCCCAAGTAATGGTTCGTATGTTGAATGGACTACATCTGCATCCTTCCAGGCAGTAAACCTTCGCTTTACCATGCCAGATGATGCAACAGGTGTAGGATTAATGGGCTCACTTTCACTGTATGTAAATGGATCGAAAGTCAAGACTATTAATCTGTCGTCGTATTGGGCTTATCAGTATTTTCCTAATGGTGCCACTGAGCCTGTTCAGACTCCTGGTGGAAAAACATTTATGCGCTTTGATGAAGTTCACTTTAAACTTGATAATCCAGCAAGTGGTACAGTAAGAATTATTAAAGAGAATGGTGATGCACTAACGTATGGCGTTGACTTTCTTGAATTGGAAGCACTTCCTGGTGCACTACAACCACCAGCCAATTCTCTTTCTGTTACAAGCTTCGGTGCTGTTGCTGATGATCAGAGCGATGACTTTGCTGCATTCAATCAATGTATTGCATCAGCAGCATCGCAAGGTAAATCGGTGTACATTCCCGCAGGTCGTTTTTTACTAAGCGATAAATTGCCATTGAATGTTAACAACATCAAGATTCAAGGTGCTGGTATCTGGCATACTGAAATATATTTTTCAACTAACAAACAATTTTACGGTGGCATCTTTGCACGCGCCAGCAATGTTGAGATTTCTGATTTCTCATTAAACACCGCTAACAATGGCCGGTTTAAATATGATGAACAAAACGCCCGTGTACCGGCCGAAATTTATAAAATCTACAAAGGCTTCATGGGTACTTATGGAAGCGGATCTAAAATACATGATGTTTGGGTAGAACACTTTGAGTGTGGTATGTGGATTGGCGGTTATGATCCTCCATATCCAATTGACATCACCACTAACCTTACAGTGACAAGAGCTCGGATCCGCAATAACTATGCTGATGGTGTTAACTTCTGTCAGGGTACAAACAATTCTGTTGTTGAATATAGTAGTGTTCGTAACGAAGGTGATGATGGATTAGCCATGTGGCCAAATGATTTTCAATCAGCACCGCAGGAAGTAAACAACATCTTTCGCTATAACACCATTGAGAATACATGGCGTGCCGGTGGCATTGCAATCTTCGGAGGCTCGGGTCATCAGATCTACCGTTGTATAATTAAAGATGGTGTTGGTGGATCAGCCATTCGTTTTACCAATGATTTTCCTGGCCACAAGTTCGATCAGGCATCGCCTAAAATTATTGCAACTGACAATTATATTGTGAGCTGTGGTACAAGCTATGATCTATGGAACCAGCGTCGTGGTGCGATTGAATTAAATACACCACAAGGAATTTATGACGTTGAGTTTAACAACACTAAAATCATAAACTCACAACGTCACGCCATTCAGTTAGTAGGTAGTATACAGAACATGGTATTCAACAACACTACTATTGATGGTACAGGCATGGATGCTTACGTTGATATTCCCGCATCAGACGATTGGGGTGGATTTGGTTTAGAGGCGCAGGCCAATGGCAATGTAACATTCAATAACGTGAGCTTTAACAATATTGAATCTTACAAGGCAGGAACTGATCCTGTGCTGGGTAATATTAAAAATCACAATACAGGTTTTGTTATCACCATCAACAATACAAACATAGGTTTAACAGGTATTACGCTCTCACCAACCAGTGTATCATTACCGGAAGGAAAGACAGCGCAGCTGAGTGTTACATTCAATCCTACCAATGCCACAAACAAAACTATCAATTGGTCAACCTCTAATGCAGCAGTAGCTACTGTTACGGGCACAGGTACCGGCATAGCTGATGTTACAGCGAAAGCTATTGGTACGGCAACCATCACAGCAACATCAGTTGATGGAAGCTTTTCAAAAACCTGTACGGTAAGTGTAACACCAGCTGTCAATATTGCAGCAACGGATGCTGCAGCAGGAGAAGGTGGTAATGTTGGTGTATTCACCATCAGCACATCAGCGGTAACATCAAACATTACTGTTCCCTATACAATTAGTGGTACGGCATCTGCAGGTGATTACAGCCCTGCACTGAGTGGCTCTGTTACATTAACACAGGCAGCTCCATCCGCTACTATTACTATTACTCCGTTTGATGATGCTGCGTTTGAAGGAACAGAAACTTTGACACTCACCATTCAGTCGGGTACGGGTTATAGTTTAGGTGGAAACACTACAGCGACGATAAGCATTGCTGATAACGATAATCCACCATGTACGGCGCCTATCATTGGATTCACATCAACTGCGCCTGTCATTGATCAGAGTATTGATGCTGCCTGGAATGTTACGCCTGCAAGTACAATCAACAATGTAACATTTGGTTCTATGCCTGCTGATTTCGCAGGAAGTAAATGGAGAGCTATGTATGATGCTACAAACTTATATGTATTGGTGGAAGTGAAGGATAACAACAAGTTTAGCGACTCAGGCACTTCCTGGTGGGAAGATGATGTTGTCGAAATTTTTATTGACGGAGACAACAGTAAAGGAACAACGTATGATGGTATAAATGATTTCCAATTAGGTTTCCGTTATAATGATGCAACTGTTTATACCGGGCAAAGTTCAGCCACAAGAACAACGGGTATTACATTCGCGATTCAAAATGTAACGGGTGGCTATAATCTTGAAGCCAGAATTCCATGGACAACTATTGGTGTAACACCAGCAATCGGTAACCTCATTGGATTTGAAGTAGCTGTTGATGACGATGACAATGGTGGCACAAGAGATTCACAAGTATCAGCACTTTCAACCACAGGCACAGCATGGTCTACACCAAGTGTATTCGGCTCTGTTTACATGACAAGCTGCAGCTCAGGAAATGTAGCCGTTACCGGTGTGAGTGTTTCACCTACATCAGCTTCTATTAGCACGGGTGGCACACAACAATTAACAGCAACAGTTGCACCTGCCAATGCAACCAACCAAACCGTAAGCTGGAGTTCAAGTAATACTGCAGTGGCTACAGTTAGTACGAGTGGTCTTGTGACGGCGGTTGCAGCAGGTACAGCAACCATCACCGTAACAACACAAGACGGTGGTAAAACCGCTACCAGTTCAATAACCGTAAGCAATGTTGCTGTAACAGGTGTAAGCGTATCGCCAACATCGGCTAGTCTTGCAGTTAATGCTACACAACAACTAACAGCAACGGTTGCTCCTTCTAATGCTACAAACAAAAATGTAACGTGGAGTTCAAGCAATACGGCGGTAGCGACGGTAAATACTTCGGGTCTGGTAACAGCAGTTGCAACAGGTACGGCGACCATTACTGTAACAACTCAGGACGGTGCAAAGACCGCGACCAGTGCTATCACAGTAACAACATCAACAATTGCTGTTACCGGTGTAAGTGTATCACCTGCATCTGCCAGTATAGTCGTTGCAGCAACGCAACAATTAACAGCAACGGTAGCACCTGCAAATGCTACGAATAAAAATGTAACGTGGAGCTCAAGCAATACAAGTGTAGCATCTGTAAGTACAAGTGGTCTGGTAACAGGTGTCGCTGCTGGCACAGCTACGATTACAGTTACTACACAAGATGGCGCTAAAACTGCTACAAGTGCAATCACAGTAACATCTTCGTCACAGGCTCCTTTCGGAGGAACAGCATGGGCCATTCCCGGTACAGTTGAAGTAGAGAACTTCGATACAGGTGGTGAAGGTGTTGCTTACCACGACAACGATGCTGTTAACTCTGGTGAACAAGGTAGAACTGCTGATGGCGTAGATACGGAAACCTGCAGCGAAGGTGGTTTGAATATTGGCTGGACAAATACAGGCGAGTGGATGGAATATACTGTCAACGTTGCAACTGCTGGTACTTATAATATTGATGTTCGAACTGCCAGTACATTTGCCGGTGGAACATTCCACATAGAATTCAACGGCGTTGATAAAACTGGTTTGTTCACCACAACAAACACAGGTGCATGGCAAACATGGACAACTGTTTCGAAAACAGGTATCAGTCTGAGTGCAGGCGTTCAGGTTATGAGAATCTATCTTGATAACGCTAACTTCAATCTGAATAAGGTTGTGTTCAGCACGGGCACACCGGCAGGTACCATTACCTGTTACAAATCTACAGGCGCTATTACGGTGAATGGTTCACTTACAGAAAGCTCCTGGAATGTTGTTGCTCCGGTTTCTAAAACTACAATTGGTACTGCCAATAACACAGCAACGTTTGGCGTGTTATGGGATAATACCAACTTGTATGTTGGTGCTAAAGTGCTAGACGCATCTTTAAATAATGATTCAGCTAATCCATGGGATAACGATGCTGTTGAAATCTACATCGATGCGAATAATAACAAGCTCACAACCTATGATGGTCTTGATAACCAGATCATCAAAGGCTACAACACATCAACCTTATATACCAAAGTTGCTATCAGCGGTGCTCAGCATGCGTGGGCTGCTATCAGTGGTGGCTATAGTGTTGAAGTTGCTATTCCATGGTCTGCATTAGGAGTAACACCTGCCAGTGGCGTTACCATTGGTTTCGATCTTGGCTATGACGATGATGATGATAGTGGTGCGCGAGATAATCAGGCTGTCTGGAATGGAACGATTAATAACTATGCAAATACTTCAGGTTTTGGAAGTCTTGTGCTTAACAGTGCGAACAGTCCGGTAGGGCGACAAGCAACACAAGAAGCTGTTACACTTACGGAAGAAATTCAGATCAGTGTTTCTCCCAACCCTGTAGTAAATGGTATAGTTCATATTTCAGCAACAGGAGATAATGAACCTATGCATGTAACTGTTCTTGATAACACAGGCAGACTCATTCATCAGAAGTCTGGTGAGTCTCAAGGTATGATGATTGATATTTCCGGAACATCAAAAGGATTATACTTCCTCAAAATGTTAAAAGGAAATCACATGACTATCAGAAAAATACTGGTAGAATAATTGTAAAAAGTAAAGGGCATCTCACGTGAGATGCCCTTTGTTAATTTGGTTTGGAGTGCTGATTGGAGCTTACCCAAAAGGTGAGCTCCTTTCTTCTTTTATGACTTAATACTTTGCTTTAAATACAGAAGTACATCTTCCATTTCTGACAAAATATGAAACAAACTCTCTGTATTTTTTGTAGCGTTTTCTTCCGAGGCTAAAAACGTCTTTAACATTGACTTGAGATGAACAGCCTTCAAATAGAAAAGCTCCGATGCAACGCTATGTGAAAGAGCTTTCATACGTGCATAGTCACAATTTTCAAAAGCCTCCTTAAAGGTATCTTGAAAGTACTCTAAGCTCTTAATGGTTTCTTTTACAAGGATAGCAAGTTCAGATTCATCACTATTGGCAAATTGCCTGTACGTGTCAAGAGAAGCGATGTCGATTGCCTTGTCTTTGATCATTACTAAATATCCTTTTTTTCCATGCCAAATGGCATACGTGTTTATACGGATTTTCTCACCCGATAAGTATGGTTTAATGATAAATTAATTTGATACTTAACTATTTAAGATCTATTCACTATCTTTTACAGTGGGCCAATTTTTATCCGCCTTTTGAATAAAAGCTTTCTGATCGCTGCTCCATTGCTTTTTTATATCCATGTTATAGTTAAAATATAGCATGTTATTGGTGATGGTCCATGTTTCAGGGAGGGTGGGTGCTTTATGTCCTTGAGCAGTTCCATATGCACAATATCCCCCATACTGAGGAGCATACTTCAATGGGTTAGCTATGAATGCCTTTTTATTATCAGCGGATGCAAAATGCCATTCAGCGTTTTTCCATGTATAGCTAACATCCCTTTTTCCCTGGACAGGCTTATGCATCGTAAAAAATGCTACCGGGTCATACCCATTAATAGCTCCTTGATCTGTGCAAAAGATTTCACTTTTCTGAGCGTTCACAGCAAACACAATCATCATTAACAAAAGAATACTTGATAACCTTTTCATAACATATAATTTAAAGTAAGAAGATGGCCAGTGCAATATCAATCACGTGCACCTGACTTGTAAAGACAAAGAAACACTTGGATACATGTATCAAAAGGTCAATCACCTGACATTTGATCATTTTGTCGTTTGGGCCTTACCAAAATTTAAACTCTTTTCCAAAGGAGAATGGTTTGGGGTGAGGCTTTAATGATTGCACGTAGCACTATGAACTTGAGAAGTGGTTAATCATTTTTATTTAGTTAAGGTTATTTTAATCCTACTATGTAGAATGGAAACGAAATAAAGGAAAGCTTTGCTAAACAACATTGGTTAATAATTAACGATATTTAGTGAGATCAACGATAAATAGAATAAGTTTAAAGGCATTTCGATCCATCATAAAAGCAAAAGACCATGATTGAAAAGACAAAAAAACTCCAGGGACAAGTTGCCATTGTTACAGGTGCAAGCTCAGGTATTGGTGCAGGTGTTGCCAAAGCCCTGGCCGAAGCTGGTGCCATCGTTGTTGTTAATTATTCAAGCAGTCCTGACAAAGCCGAAAAGGTTTTGGCTGAAATTAAAGGGGCAGGTGGTGATGGCATTACTATTAAGGCTGATGTTAGCAATGAAGCTGAAGTGATAAGCATGTTTCAACAGACTATTAAAAAATACGGAACAGTAGATATTCTGGTAAACAACGCAGGTCTACAGAAAGATGCTCGTTTCCATGAG
>DATJHZ010000099.1:0-15510 GCA_035493595.1 Cyclobacteriaceae bacterium
TTCATGACGATAACACTTCCATCGTTCAACACTTGCGGATAGGCATAATTTGTATATGCCGTTGATTGCCGAAATGTGATGTTATTAAAAGACGTGAGATGCAAGGCATCTATTTCTGCCTGCCAATCCTTTTTTAAATCAGCAGCCATAGCACGATACAAACCATTTACGCTCAATCCGGTTTCCATTTTAATGGCACTTGAAAATCTGAATGGTATGATGGGAATATTCCAGGCACGTGCTGTGATCTTACTCCAGATCTCAGGATCATTGGTTCGCCTGCGCAAGTAACTTATCATGTGATAGCCCAGCACATAATGATCAGGAATGTTATTCTTATACGATCGAAGATATTGCTTCTGATAATTAAAAGTTCTGCCCTCCATCAGGTTGGTTTTGAACACAAGTCCGAAGTATGGTATTCTTCCGCGGCCACTATGCGTAAAAG
This sequence comes from Cyclobacteriaceae bacterium, assembly GCA_035493595.1. Classification (GTDB taxonomy): domain Bacteria; phylum Bacteroidota; class Bacteroidia; order Cytophagales; family Cyclobacteriaceae; genus DATCRE01. Next base: position 449 of record DATJHZ010000099.1, read on the forward strand.
CTGTTTCCGTTGCCACAGCATCACCTTCCCAAAACCATAGGGGTGCAGCCGCATGTGATAATGCTGATAAAGTATTGGCACCAAACAGATAGTAAAATGCTCTGCTCAGTCCTCTGTTTGAATGTTGAAATTGAACAACATGACGATACTCATGTGATGATAAAAGATTAAGCCAATCATTCGTACCGAGGAAATTATAATCCTGCGAGGGCATAGTATAAAACTCAGACCGACGAGGCGTAATAGAAACGAATGCATTAGAAACTGAAGATTGATTTTGAAGCACTACCGAAATCTTTCGTGGATCGGCGCCCATGGTTCGCGCTTCCGGATCATGTATGTGCTCGAGCGTATTGGCCATGCGTTGCGCCTGAACTTCAAAACCCATAGGGTATAACACCCGAAAGTGTTTTGTATTAACCTGATACCATTTTAAACTCGTCGGGTTGTTATCAAGTGTTACCTGGGAATAAAGGCTTGAGAAGCTAAGAACAAAAGTAAACAGGAACAGGACTCTCTTCATGATGGGGCATTTGTCATGAAAGATTCAACAGGATTCTGTTAAAAGCAAGTGCAATCAGAAAATCTAATGAGGATTTAAGGTAAACAGAACCCCATTTGAGGTGGATGCTCATAGTCCACAGTCCATTGTCGATGGACCATGGACTGTGGACTGTTGGCCAATAACTATTTCTTCTTCAGAACAGCACTTGCTGAGCTTACAGCGCTGACCTGGAAAAAGCCAAGTGCACCATTGGTAAGATTTGTTCGTGAGTTAGCTGGCGGTGATCCAAAAATACCTCCTGCATTCTGCAATAAATTGGCTAAATCATTATAGTATATAAATGCATCATGATCTAAACTATAAAACTGAACTGAAGCGGTATCGCCAATGCCAAAGTGACTCGCGCCTTCAATGCCATCAATGTTTTCAGCAATGTTAGCATCATCGCTAAAGTATACATCCGATTCATCGTCAAACACAAGCGTATCGTTACGATAAAATTTAAAAAGGTAGTAGTCTACTGAAGGCTTGGGCTCCTTGGCATAGATCAGCATTGAATAATATTTGCCCGCTTTCTTCGGATCTTTTTTCTCATCCTCATCCAGTTTGAAAGTTACAGAATCAACATTGGTAACAGGATTTAATTTGTCTTGTGCTTCAAACTTTTGATCATCAACCAACACAGTTAAGAAATAGGTTCGACCAACAACACCGGTAAATGGAGTCTCAGGATAATAAATACCCTCAAGTTCTTTTTTATTCTCAGGATTGTGAACAAATACATAAGTGTTATCCTGATCATCTTTTACGGTCACAGTACCATTTGTAATACGAGGCGTTTCTCCATCGGCATAAAAATTGGCACTGCGGGTAAGCTTCACATATTGCATGTTGGGCTGATCGGTAATCATACCTTCAATCACAACCTTAGGGTTTATCTGTTTAAGATCAAGTTTTATTGTCTCTTCACATGACACTAATGTGATTGAACTTATTAAGGCAAGTATTACTATTATATTTTTCATATTAAAAATCTTCATCTGAGTGATATGTTTTAAAATTTCACGTTATAGGTAACTGATGGAAGGATTGGGAATAGATAAATCATTCGTGCTTCCTTTATAGTGCCATCACCAACTACATTGCCATCACTATCACGTTTAGTTCTTGTATAGATTGTGAATGGATTTTTGCGGCTGTACACATTGTAAACTGAGAAGATCCATTGGCTCTTCCATTTACGATTATCATTCTTTCTGGGTATGAACGTAGCGGATAAATCAAGTCTGTGGACAGGAGGCAATCTGTAACCATTACGCTCTGTAATAACATCAGGATGATAGCTTGAGTACTCAAATTTACCTGCAGGCAAAGTTATCGGGCGACCGGTGTTGTAGATAAAGTTTCCGCCAAGTGTCCATCGTTTCGATAATTCATAAACTGCCTGCATATTAATTACGTGACGACGATCATAGTTGGAAGGAAACGCTTCTCCATTATTAACACCTGGAACTTTACGCATCGTCTTGGAGAGTGTATAACTTATCATTCCATTTAATCTGCCTTCCTTTTTTGTCACCATAAATTCCGCACCATACGACCACGATTTACCCTGACGATACTCTGTTGAAATATCTCTGTTAAAAAATATCTGCGCGTTATCAGCAAAATCAGTAACCTTCTGCATGCTCTTATAATACGTTTCAACTGATATTTCAAACATGTTATCTCTAAGGTTTCTGAAATACCCAGCAGCAACTTGATCAGCTATCTGTGGTTTCAAATAATAACTACTCGGGCTCCACGTATTGAATGGAAGAGGAACTGTACCTGCTGAAATCAAGTGTGTGTTCTGAGCCATTCGATTGTAAGACAATTTTACTGACTGTCCATCTCTCACCAGGTATCTGATAGCTAAACGAGGCTCAAGATTGGGATATACTTTAATGTTCTTCCAAGCCTTATAATGCAACGTATCAGTTCGCTCAATAGTAGTATTGTCATGAGGATCCTTATATGTATAAACATTACTACGACCGATATTCTGGAATACGGATAAACGTAAACCATAATCAAGTGTGATGCGGTTGCTAACTTTTTGCTGATTGCTGATGTAAAGACCATGATCAAGCCCATACATCATATCAAGTTGCGTAGAAGTAAAGATTGATCTTGATGATGTTGGCCTGATATTGCCAGGTTGAAATATTCGACCTGTAATATGATACCCAAATGTTAATTCATTATTGGTATTGATAAAGTATGTCAGATCATTCTTCACACTCAACTCCTGAATTTTAGATGTCCATTCAAATCCCTGAACAGGATCGTTAACTCTAAGTGAGTAATCAAATTGACTGGCAATAACAGAGGTGTTAGAAAATAATCTCTCATTAAAAAGATGGTTCCATCTAAAGGTACCCGTGGTATTTCCCCAGCCAAATCCTGCATCACCTCCATTGAATGTAATCTTATCACGACCAGAATAAAAAGCAGTGAAAAAACGGTTATTATTGTTAGCACGCCAGTTAACTTTTCCATTGATGTCATAAAAGCTCACGCCATTTTTAACATTGGCAGCCTTTAAATATAATCCAAGATTGGAAGCACGTGCAGACACAATAAATGAACTCTTCTCTTTCTTAATAGGTCCTTCAACCATTAAGCGACTTGCTAATGTGCCTATACCGGCAGACACGCCAAACTTTTTATTATTACCATCTTTGGTACGCACTTCAAGCATGGAAGAAAGTCTGCCTCCAAAGCGAGCAGGTATGCCACCTTTATATAATTCTGAATCTTTAATAACATCGGCGTTGAATACAGAAATTAATCCACCCAAATGAGAAGGATCATAGATCGGGGCTTCATCAATTAAGATCAGATTCTGATCTGCGCTACCTCCACGTACATAAAATGAAGATGTACCTTCTCCGGCTGAGATCACACCCGGAAGCATTTGGATATTCTTAATAATATCTACTTCACCAAATAGTGAAGGGAGTTTCCGGATCTGCTCCATGTTGAGTGTATTCTTGCTCATCTGAACATCCACTACGTTAGCATCAATGGCCTTATCAGAAACAACAACTTCTTTTATATAGGTAGCTTCACTCGCCATCTCTATATTCTTTGACTCGTTCTGTATTAAATCAATGTTAATAGAATGTGTCTGGTAGCCTACATAACTGAACTGCAGGTCGTACGTTCCTTTCTCGAGTGTAAGCGAATAAAATCCATAGGGATTTGTTACTGTGCCCGCCTTTAACTGTGGAATGTAAACATTGACACCGATGAGTTCCTCACCGGTTTGGGAATCTTTAATGTAACCATTGATGGTGACTTTCTCCTGAGACCAGGCACTAAAAGATAAACTGATAAATGTTGCAATAAGTAGTAATCGTATCATTGTGTTGGGTTAATTTTGGATTGAGACAATCAGACAGGAGTTTACCCCTATTCGGCCTGGAAAATAATTGATAAATCTTCCACACCCCCATCTGACGAATTTAAAATCAAATAGTTACCGAGCATTTTAAAATAGTTCGATTGCGGACAAACTTTTTGTCATGAGATCATCAGAACCAATCCGCAATGATAAGAAGTGTTAATACTACATTCACCAGAAGTCAGCCCGAGGAGGTGAAGAATTATTTCGGTAGATTCGCATCTCAATCATCGAAGCATGAATTTTACACGAAGTTTAGTACTGGCATCAAGCTCGCCACGCCGACAGTATTTGATGAAAGAAGCCGGTTTTACCTTTACCATTGAAAAGCCTGATGTAGAAGAATCCTTTCCCGGGGACATGCCTGCCGAGCAAGTTGCCAAATACCTGGCATCAAAAAAAGCAGAGTACTTCAGGCCAAAGATGAGAGATGAAGTCATTGTAACGGCCGATACTGTGGTTATACTGGGAGATCAAATTTTGAATAAACCGCTTGATCGTGCTGAAGGAATTAAGATGTTATCCATGCTCTCTGGCAAAACCCATCTGGTAATGACAGGAGTATGTATCCTTTCAAAAGAATGGGAAGAAAGCTTTGATGATACAACCGAAGTACTCTTCAAAAGCCTTACACCAAAAGAGATTGAATTCTATATCGACACTTACAAGCCATACGACAAAGCCGGTGCTTATGGCGCTCAAGACTGGATAGGCATGGTTGCCATCGAAAAGATAACAGGCTCATACTTCAATGTTATGGGCTTACCAATCCACAAAGTATATCACCATCTTACTACAAAGTTTGCGTGAAAAAAATCCTGCTTTTTCTGAAGCATCATTTACGTGTAGATTTTAATACGGCTCATTATGTGTTTGTGCTTTCTTTTCTAAGCATCTGCATGTATTTTAACTACCGATGGAATTTCTATAATGACTTTCTTAATGAGCAAACAGGCATTACAAAGTTCATCTATTGCTTTCTCTTCTACGGCATTGGCTATTTCGTTCCCGTCATCTCATTTTCATTTTTCTCAAAGCAGTTCGATCATTTCAAAAACGCCGGCTTCTGGATAAAGAGTTTGCTCGTCGTTTCTTTGCTTGCTTTAGATAACACAGTAGCCTTTTATTGGGAGTGGGTAGAAGCCATGGTTGTTCATCCTCTTCGGTTCTGGGTATTCAAAATACTGAACTACCTGATGAGCTTTGCTACCATCATTGCTCCGCTATTGCTGTTCCATCACTTTTATGAAAAAGAGGAAAGAAATTATTACGGCCTTAACAGTAACAAATTTGATATTAAACCATACCTGCTGCTGTTAGTAATAGTAATGCCTGTTATAATAATAGCTGCTTTTCACGGAAGCTTCCTGAATCAATATCCTATGTACAAAAGTTCAGGGGCTAACGGATATCTTTGCACACCAGAGTGGTTCACTGTATTACTCTTTGAACTATCCTACGCTTTTGATTTTATCTCAGTGGAGTTTGTATTCAGAGGATTCCTCGTCATTGGAATGATAGCCATTATGGGAAGGAGCGCCGTGCTAACAATGGCTTCCGTTTATTGCTTCCTGCATTTTGGCAAACCTGCAGGTGAAGCAATGAGTTCAATAATAGGCGGCTATATACTGGGTGTTATTGCCTACGAAACCAAAAGTATTTGGGGTGGCATTATTATCCATATCGGTGTAGCAATGACAATGGAACTTGCAGCCTTTATGCAGCGCTAGAGTTTTTAATAAAATACTTTTTTGAAATAGAGTGCGTTAGAATGCATAAAAGACAAGAGCTGTTGTCCGCATAAACTTGCCCGAAGATCTCAATATTTCATTGTCATTTGGTTTTTTTGCGGAAGTACTATTTATTTAACTAAATTTATTCTAATAACTAAACCTTATTTCGGGCAATGAGAAAAGCCAGGATTTTACATTTTCCAGTTTTATGATTGAACGGAGAGAGGAGTGGCTTGATAAATTATTTTGGGGAAGTCTTTATTGCCTAGCTTTTTTCTTTCCTTTCCAACCAACAGTTTCACGAATACTTATCGGCGTTGCAGTAGCCCTTTGGTTACTACAGGCGAAATACAAGAATATTACAAAGAGCTCGCTAATTTACATTGCAATTTTTTCTTCTTATTATTTCATCAACTACGTTGGATTAATACACTCGGAAAATATTTCATCAGCTGTCGGAAGACTTTCTTCGCGCTTAATTTATCTGATATTTCCACTCATACTTATTACGTCTTCAGTAACTGCAAAAAGAATCAATACCATCTTTTGGATTTTTACTGCATCTGTTCTCACTTTAAGTACATTCGCTATTGTGCGCGCCGCGCTCACAGACCCATTTACATCTAAATACGGTCCGATTTCTTATACAAATCTCACAGATGCAATAACCCATCATCCGACTTACTTAAGTTTACATGTAATAACAGCAATCTTTTTCGTCGCATTACATTTGTTTAAGGAAAAAAAATGGTTGCATATTGAATTGCTTCTAAATATTGAAATTTATCTGATCATAATTCTTCTTTTACTATTTTCCAGAGGTCCAATTTCAGGGTTTCTTATTGCATCAGGGTTGATCTTTTTGTTTGTCATATCAAAAAACAGAAGTAAAAAAATTGTTCTTGCATTTTGCATATTCACACTTTTAGCATTAATCACCATTGGCACCTTCCCTTCATTCCGTGAAAGATTTTTAAGTCCAATTACAAATATTGAAGCAAAAATAAAAAGTGACGCGCAGGACGAGTCATCTGCGCTTCATTTAAAATCATGGTATTGCTCAGTAGAATTATTGACTGACTACCATTTTTTTACAGGATATGGAAGTGGCGATGAAAAAGATGCTCTTGCATCTTGTTACAAAAGTCATTCTTGGTTAGAAATGTACTCAGCCAAATACAATGCACACAATGAATATTTTAGTTGTATGCTTCGAACAGGTATACTAGAACTACTTACCCTTTTGGTCTTTTTAGGAACAGCTCTCTACACGAGTATCAGAAAAAAAAATATGGTTTACTTTGGCTTTACTATTGTTTTTGCTGTATCATTCCTCTTTACAACGTTGAATGATTTGAGTGCCATGATTCTCTTCTCCTATTTCAACAGTCTACTATTTGTACAATCAAAAATAGAAACTGTTAATCCATCTTAAAAACTTTAAGATATTTATCACGCTGAATAGCAAACGACAACTCGTTATTAGCAGAAGATGAATATGAATTATTCTTCTTCAATGAAATAAGCTTATCCTCAATTTCATTCTCATTATAAAAAATGGCATTCTCAGAAACATATTGCATTTTGCTGAAATCTTCCGGCAATATCAAAGTCTTTTGAAACGCCAACGCCCAACTAAAGCTAGCCGAGATTTGACTTTTTAAATAACTTTCATAGTTATGAATACGACGGGTAAATAATGGCAGTATGTAATCAGCTTTTGAAATCCATTCAAAAAAATCATTGTAAGCAATAAACCTTTCCTGATAAATGAACTGACTCTCGAGTTGACGCTGTTTAATTTCAAGAACTACATTTTTGCCATCCATATTCGAAGCATCGCCTAACAAAATAAATTTTATTGGCAAACCTTTTTCTTTAATTACTGCGGCGGCTTTAAGTAATGGTTGAAAGTCTCTCTTCTTTGCATCAAATTGTCCTGGTATTACAACATTAATCTCCTTTGAATCATTGTTGTAAGGTCTCGGATCCCATTGAAAAAAAATTGGATAAAAACATGAAATATTTTCCTTCTTCGGAAAAACCTCTTTGAAATTATTGAGTGTCTGCTCCGATAGCGTAAGAACACCATCAACCCTGTCTATCAGCGCACGTTGTTCATTGTTTTTTATGTGCTTGGAGACACGATGTACAATACCAACATAATGTATGCCTCCTATAATACGAGTTATTAAAGAGTTAAAATTAGAATCAAGTGTATTAAATATGATGTGCGTAATCCCGAATCGCTTAATATATGATCTCATTACAAAAAAAAGACCAACCTTATTATACCATTTATCGGGGTATTTCAAAAGTGTAATCATAACTGCTTTTTGAAAAGCACCTAATAAATCATCATCCCAAAGCTTTTGGTTTAGAAACAAATGCACTTCAATATTTGCATCTAAAAGAAATTTCAGCTGAGTCGGGATTATCTCCTGATGAAATTTATATTCAACAAGCAAAACTTTCATGGGCTTCCTAACAAATTCATTAGGCTTATGAACCAATCCGTTTTCACAAATAAATTTTTTCATAGCTACTTTTTCAGCCATGATATTTTCATTAACAGATTGGTCTGTCCAATTTTCTTTATGATGCAAATGGTATTGTACCGCGAGATTTCGAACTGAGAAAAGTTTAAACCCAAGTCCTTCTAAACGCCAGGTTAAATCTATATCCTCTCCTATTGCAGGTAATTTATAATCTTCATCAAAGCCGTTGATCTTTTCGAGTATCTCTCTGTGAAAGGACATATTACAACCCTTAAGCTGGCTCATCTTTCTTAGCCTCGGAATGAAACCCAGCAAGCTTTTAGGATCTATATAAAATGCTTCTTCATAAAACCTCACACCATCTTTTTTCAACGCACTCCGCTCCTTCTCAACTCGCTTTTCAAGTTGCAATAAGTTTTCATGCTGTTTCCGAAACAGATCAGAATAGGTTGGACCAAGTTTTACTCTCTTACCAGCAACAACGTGGTTCTTATCAGCATATTGAACATGGTGTTCTATAAATTTATGATGAAGCACACAATCACCATCAATAAAAATCAGATAATCACCTGATGATTTTCGTATCGCATTATTTAAAGCCTGATTTTTTCTCCAGCCTACATCCGGCTGCGTTATGTGTAAAATTGAATTAGGATGTTGATACGTTGACAAAAACGTTTTCATCGGTTCGTACTCACCATCCTCTGAAACAACTATTTCAAAAGATTTATACGTTTGATACTTCAACCCATCAAGAACGACTTTGAGGTCGTCCACGTTTTTATAAACCGAAATAATAAGCGAAACTTTCATCATTCCGGATTATTGTTTGGGGCCTTTAATGATTCCAAATTCAGTCCATGTTTTGTGAAGCTTCTTTGTATCGTTCCTGATTGCTCGATTAAACTGTATTGATTCTTTTGTATTATAACCTCTCTTATGATCAAGGTGGATGCAAATAGCGCTATAACGAATCTGCTTTCCTTTGACTCCTCTATTCATCATGCGTTCACCCAACTCACGGTCCTGGCCTCCGTATTGCATTTTTTCATTAAACCCGTTAACAGCAACAATGTCTTTCTTCCATCCTGATGAATTATGTCCATTCCATGTAGCTTTTGTTGGAGTGATGAAGTTCAAGAATTTTTCCTTCCAGCCAGTGCTGGTAAGCTTCATGGTTTTATGGGTCTTGGGTAAGCCATGAGCGTAAAGCCAGCTCACCTGAAAAGCATCTCTGTTTTTTATGTCAGTTTGTTGAATGGTTTTACTTGTCTCCATCGGAAGCATAAAATATCCTCCGGATAAGAAAAATCCTTCCTGGGCATTTCTTACATGAACCTCAACAAAATCATGTCGGGGAATGCAATCGCCATCTGAAAAAATAAGATAGTCTGTAGTGCAGGCAACAATAGCTTTATTGAGAATCTGAGATTTTTGAAAACCATTGTCAGCATGCCAAACGTGAATAATTTCTAACGCGGTCTGAGCCATGAAACGATCAATCAATTGTCTTGTCTCATCGCCAGAGCCATCGTCGGCTATAACAATTTCAAAATCCTTATGGGTCTGGCATTCATATCCCCATAATACTTTCTCCAACCAGGCTGGTGAGTTATATGTACTGATAACAACAGAAACCTTCATGCTTACAAAGAATAAAAATTACTTTCTATAGGTTGTGCTGTAATTCTTAATACCATCTTCAATGATTCGCATGGCTTGATCTTTAGATTGAAATTCATCAACCACGACCTTCTTATTTTCTAATGTTTTATAGTTTTCAAAGAAATGTTTCAACTCTACTTTAAAATACTCAGGAAGCTCACTTACATCATTGATGTGACTTACGCTGGCATCTTGTTGAGCTACCGCAATGATTTTATCATCAGCTTCGCCCAGGTCTATCATGCGCATAACACCAATAACTTTTGATGGAATCAGGCAGCGGGGAACAACAGATACCTGTGTAAGTACTACAACATCAAGAGGATCATGATCTTCGCCAAGTGTCTGAGGAATAAATCCGTAATTAAGTGGATAATACATGGATGCATAAATTACACGATCCAGCTTAATAAGGCCACTTTCCTTATCTATCTCGTATTTGGCTCTGGAGCCTTTTGGAATTTCAATGATCCCATTAATAAACTCTGGTGGATTCGCGCCTATAGAGACTTCGTGCCAGGGGTGTTGTACCATAACTTTTTTCTCCAAAGTAACAAAAAACCCCCGACATGCGGGGGTTTTTGATATTACTTAGAATCTTTCTTCTCTTCTTTCTTTTCCTGAGGCCTGATCTTCTCCCCATCTTTCAGACGCTTGGAAACAACCAGGAATGGCCCAGTGATTACCTCTACACTATCTTTAATTCCAGAAACAATTTCAATATTATCATAGTCACTGATTCCTGTTTTAACTTCTATCATTTTCGCTACACCTTTCTCGTTCACAAACAGCACAATCTTATCCTCCTTCTTCTTCTCCGGTTTCTTATCATCCGCAGGTTTAGGCGCATCTTCTGGCGGGCCGCCTTTCTTGTCTTTATTCTCATCTTTCTTCAGATCATCCGGGTTGCGAGTTGTTACTGCTGCCAGTGGAACCGAAAGAACATTTGATTTTGTTTGTGTAATGATTTCAACACTGGCTGTCATGCCAGGTCTGAACGGAAATTTATTTCCGGCCTTGATCAAATCATCATAAGAAGAACGTAAAATTAAAATCCTTACTTCAAATTCTGTAATTGCATCTGATGAGGCTTTGTCTTTTGCTGTGTTAGCAATAAGTGTGACTACGCCTTTAAATTCTTTATGTGTATTTGAATAAGCATCTACATCAATCAAAGCTGTATCACCCAGGTGCACACGTACAATATCATTTTCATTTACGTTAACACGAACTTCCATGACATTCAGATCGGCGATGCGAAGCATTTCGGTACCCGCCATGGTTGCTGTTCCAACAACACGCTCACCCTTCTTCACGATAAGTTTGGAAACTATACCATTCATAGGTGCGTTGACTGAAGTCTTTCTGAAATTCTCACGCGCTTCTTTAAGCGATGCCTCTGTACTTTGAATAACATACCTGGCAGCCTCTACTGCTTGCACGGCAGAGTTCTTATCATTTTTAGCCACGGCATAATTTTGTTGTGCCAGTTGCCAGTCTGATTCAGAAATCACTTTTTCATTCCATAATCTTTCTTGACGTTTAAAGTCGGCTTCTGCACGAATGAGTGTTGCCTCTGCGCGTGATAAGCTTGATCTGGATTGCTCCAGGTTAGCACGTTGCTGACTTAGCCCGGCTTCTGCTCTGTCTAGCTGACTTTGCCATGTATCAGGGCGAATCTTAACCAGTGACTGGCCTTTGCCTACAGAATCACCCTCGGCTATAAGCAGATCAATGATTTCACCAGAAACTTCTGGCGCTATTTTCACTTCTGTTACAGGTTGAACCGTTCCTGAGGCACTTACCTTTTCAATAATGGTAGTACGTTTTGCTTTGGCCAGCTCTACCTCAAGCTCTTTAGGCTTGCCAATCATGCCTGCCGATTTAAGAATGACGAGTAGAACAATTATACCAGCAAGCCCTCCAATGAGCCAGTATATAAGCTTATTCGATTTTTGTTTTTGTTTTGCCATTGAATTCGGTAATTAATATTGAATAGGTTTTCCCTGATAAAAATCTAAAAGTTTCTTTTTAAAGATAAAATCATACTTAGCGCGAACAAAATCCGATTTCGCCTGAAACAAATCATTTTCTGATAACTGATACTCTACAAAATTAGCTGCACCTGATTCATAACGTTGCTTCGTCATTCGATTGGCCTCCTCTCGTGCATTAACTTGTTTCATAGTGGATGCATACGTTTTTGATGCGGCTAACGCATCATTAAAGGCAGTCTCCACACTTTGTCTAAGTGTATTGCTTGTTTGTCGTGCAGTAATCAACGCCACCTCTTTGTTGATAATAGCACGCTGCATTGTACCACGACTCTGCATTCCATTTAAAATAGGAATTGTTAAGGTTAAGTTTACGGATTTAGATAAGTTATCCTTAATCTGCTGCATTTCAGTATAGCTATTAACGTAGTAGCCAGTGTTTATATCCTGGGGCAGCGCCAGCACCTTAGCGGAGGTACCGTCGACGGTTCCGATTTGTGGTGTCGCATCTTTTATTACACCACCATCAGCGACAAAATGTCTTGTATCTGATACGCTGGAATAATTACTGTTAAGATTTGCACCTGCACTAAGTCTGGGGTACAAATTTGCGCGAGCTGCCCGAACAGCATAATCTGAACTTTCAACTTTTAAATTATCACGCTTTATCTCCGGCATTGTATTATAGGCCTGCTGAAAAACATCTTCACGATTCTGATCAATAACTAAGTCTTCGACATTTATATCAGGGATCACAACATCCATAGGTACGCTTGCTTCAAGTTGAAGGGCTTGCTTCAATTGTAATAAAGTAAGATTAACACTATTCTCTCGCGTTACAACATTTAGTTCATAAGTTGCTACCTGTGCTTCTTGATTTAATTGATTAGATCTAGAAAGTGCGCCGGCATTAACCTGTTTTATGATCCTGTCTAATTGTTGCTGGGCAGAGCTGAGCTGAGATTTAGAAAACTCGTAGAGCTCTTTATTAAAAATAACATTCGTATATAATGATATAACATTTAAGATCACATCATTCTTAGTCTTTTGAAGATCTGCCTTGGAAGCTTCCAGATCACGTGAAGTTTGTTTGATATTATATTGAAGGCGAAGGCCATTGAATATTGTTACAGAACTTGAGGCATTTGGATTAATTGAATTATTGCGCTGGGTAACATATTGATATGATACAGGGTTAATAGATCGCCCCCAGTTGTAGCCATTTGATACCCCCGCATTAAATGATGGAGCAAGTGCCCACCAAGCCAAGTTATAACCAACTTCATTGGTTTCAACTCCATAGGTACTTCGTTTTACGTTCAGGTTATTCGCCACTGCGTAGTCAACACACTCTTGTAGTGTCCAGGTGGTTTTAATCTCCTGAGCAGCTCCATTAAGTATAGGTATTAGGATAACTAAAAAAGACAATAGTAATTTTGTTCTCATAGTGTCAATTAATATCGGGTATATATATTAAATCCTTTATCCAGCTAAGACTCCGGAGATACGCTAATGTTACATCCTTCACTCCAGAATCCATTTCAATAACAAGACAAGCCAGATCATTCTTTCCTTTTCGGCTTACTGACATCGTGGCGATATTACAATCATCGTGAGCCAATACATCAGCAATGAAGGCAACACTGCCTTTCACATCTTTCGCCGTAATAATAAGTGTGTGAAGATTAGCGCTGAAGTCGGCTTTAAAGCCATTAACTTCTGCTATATTAATAAGACCGCCACCTTTACTTTCGCCAAGTACCTCAAGGCGGTTTTCACCTTTGGCAAGTGTTAATTTAATAGTGTTGGGATGATATGTCGATGCATTGCCAATGGATTTGAAGGTGTAATTCAATCCTTCTTTTTTAGCAATCTCAAGTGATTCCTTTATCCGTTTGTCATCTGTTTTAAAATCCATGAGCCCGGCTATAATAGCCCGGTCACTACTGTGGCCTTCATAGGTGGTGGCAAATGAATTATAGAAAATGATCTCGGCCACATCGGGCTTGCCACCTAAAAGCTTGCAGGCCGCTCTGCCTATTCGAACAACACCGGCGGTGTGAGAACTGGAGGGTCCGATCATAACGGGGCCTATCATATCAAAAATGCTGCTCTTTTCTGGCATACTTTGGTTCAATACGCAATTTGTCGACAAAAAGATGTATTCGTTACACCAAAAGTGTTTAAAGATTAAAAATTGATGAACTGAATAGAATAGGTGAAATTACTCAAAATCACAAAACGACAAGCCTTGTGAGGTCACAATCCTGGTGCTTTAAATATATTTGGTTACGCCCTGGCAATTCAGAATATACCATCAGAAGTTTTATTTTTGCGAATCACCATTGCCTGAACCATGATCAAAAAGACCTTAACCATAGCACTACTTTTCCTGATTCGACTTTCAAACGCGCAGGATACACTGGTACATTTTAAAGATCTAACCTTTGCCTCAACTCTTGAGGAAACAATTTTAACGGACCATTTTGTAAACAAGAAAACTGACCCTTTTCTGTTATTCATGGCTAATGGAACTCTCCTGAATGAAGGTCATCTCAAAAATGACAAGATCAGATTTTATGACCATCTGAAAACTTTAAAAGAAGAGGCCAGCAACAAAAAGAATGATAAGAAAATAAAATATCTCTACGACGATATTCATAAATCATTTCTGCAAAAGTATGAACTTCAAAATAAGTTCGAAGATATTTTCTACAATGGAAATTACAATTGTGTATCAGCATCAGCTCTGTATGCATTAACTTTTGAAGAGGCTGGCATTCCTTATACTTTAAAAGAAGAACCAACGCATGTTTATCTCATTGCTTATCCAAAGCAAGAACGAATAGTAATAGAAACAACCACTCCTCAATCGGGCTACAGAACAATAGATCAGTCATTCAAAGAAGCGTATGTTAAAATGCTTAAGGATCAGAAATTAATCAGTGGTTCAGAGTATGCTTCACAGTCAGTAAACACCTTGTTTGATAAATTCTATTTTAATGGTGAAGTTGAAATAAACTTATTAAACCTGGTAGGTATTCAATATTCTAATGATGGAATCTACAAGCTGGAAGAAAAGAAATACGAAGAGGCTTATCACCAGTTTCAGAAATCATATTTGTTCTTTCCAACAGAACGCATCTCGTACATGTTGTTTCTGAGTTGCCTCAAAACATTTGAAGAGTTCAAAGACAAACCCGGTAATCAGGCTCGTTA
>DATJHZ010000100.1:0-21759 GCA_035493595.1 Cyclobacteriaceae bacterium
GATAAAACTCTGTTCATCTGTTGCAAATGATAATGGCGATGTGCCAGATCCATCTGTATTTATACCCCAATTAGATAAGATACTAATGTCGGTTCCTGGTTTTGAGTAAAATGTTTTGATCACAACAACCTGATCAGTTACAGTAACTTTAAAGCATTGTGAAATGCCGGGTGCACCCCGGCCAGCAGTTTGTTTGAAGGGTGTTACACAAATGTTGTAGTCTCCATTGGCAATGACCCACTCTGGTGATGATACCTGTTTTCGGATAAGAAAAGGAGAGCCAGGAGTTCTTACATTCTGATCTCCATTTACTCTGAAAACGACACTCAAAGCACTACCTGCTGTAAGTGCACTTACATTAAATTGAGTTGTGCCTAATGTGGTTTTATTAATAATATATCCATCGGATAAATTTCCGATGTTAGCATTTGTTCCGCCATTCATAAGAATGAGGTCTGTTACCGCAGCTTCACTTCCTATACTTGATACTATTTGAAGTTTCATTCTAGCAAAACTTTGCAAGCCGAGATTATCGGTAACACGAAGTTCAAATTCATAATCTCCTGCAGGTGCATTTGTAAATTCAAGAAAGTTAGGATTAGTAGTATTCAGCGTTATTGCAGGACCACTTATTTGTGACCATGCTACAGTTGTTACATTACCATCAAAATCAAAATACTCTCCATAGATATGTGTTGCACCACTACGTTGTAGAAGACGTAAGTCGGCACCTGCCGTTACAAATGCTGGTTTATTAGAGAAGTTATTTTTTGTGAATTGCACCATCCAGTCAAACACAGGATATCCATCTGAGCCATTCCATACCTCATTCCATCCTTCATGAGTTCTCACCTGGAGAAGATTGAGTTTTGGTTTATACGCACCTGCACATGCTGTGACCGCGTTAACCATACCAATTGTATATGGAGGATCAACCAGATTATCATTCGATCCATGAAAAGCCCAGATTGGAATATCTTTTAGAATACATGCCTGGGTCGTATCTGTCTTTCCGGATATCGGAACAAATGCAGCAACTTTAGAAGGATATGCAGCAGCATACGACCAGCATGCTGCACCACCAAGACTCATGCCTGTTAAATAAATTCTATTAGCATCAATACTAAATAATGTTTTGACATATTCTAATACTTCATTTACAGAATCAGGATCCCACTCCTGATCATTGTAGTTGGGAATATTATTATTTCTTTTCAGCTGTGGAGATATAACAATGAAAGGTCTTGTATCGGGCCAGTTACCAGTTGCAATTAATTGTGGTGGGGCTTTATCAGATGATGTTGGATTTGTTAAGATTGACAAATTGCTGCCAATGGAAGCTCCTCCGTGCAAATATAGCAGCATAGGAACTGGAGTTGATGGAGAATAGTTCTTAGGAAGATGACGCAGAAACTTGGTACCCCAAGGACTAACAAGTGAATCCTGATTCTTGGGATTATAACCAGCTTGCCCAGAGGCATAATGATTCGTGAAGATGACTACTGCAAAAGTCAACAGCAAAAGACATCTTTTTCCAGTCATTAATTTACGTGATGGATTTAATGAGGGCATTACAAAATTTATTTATACTTGGAGATATGAATCTAGTTCTTGTTAATCTACTAAATCTTATGCAAAAAGTATAATGAAAATCGTTCAGCGGAAAGAATGCAATGCTGGCACAGGATGCAAGTTTATGATACTAGAACTTTGAAAGAAAATCAACCAATCCAATCTCTGAATTAGTGAGATTAAATTTTCGACGTAAGCGTGTACGAGCCACATCAATACTGCGTGTAGATTGATGAGTTATCGTCGAAATTTCTTTGGTGGTCATGTTTAATTTAAGAAGCGCACAAAGTCTTCTTTCTTTGGGAGTTAGCTCTGGATAGGATGCTTCAAGCTTTTCATAAAAATCTTTATGAATATCTTTAAAGCGAAGTTCGAACTCCTGCCACGTGTTATCATTACGACCTAAAATATTACGAAGGTCTTTGGTGATCTTTACAATGCGTTGTTGATTTTCAGAACCAAGTTCTTTCTTGAGTGATAATAATTTCTGAACAATTTTCGTGATGAGTTCATCTTTCTTTAATAAATATAAAACATGAGTTGCCAGGTCTTTGCTTTTATATTCAAGCTCCAGGTTTAATGTTTTATGTTCATTAACAAGTTTTTCTTCACGTAATTGTAATTGGTCATATTTCAATTTCTGATTGTTGCTTCTTAATTTCTGAAACCAATACAATAGCGAAATCAAAACAAGTCCCACAAAAAGACCAGCAATGATGATAATCGTTTTTAATTCTCGTGCGTTGCGCTCTGTTAATTCCTGTTGAGATTTTTTGAGCATCTCATACTTCGCTTCAATGCGGGCGAGCTCTTTAAATTTAGGTCCGCTGTAAACACTATCGCGATATTGAATGTGAAGTTTATAAGCATCAAGTGCACTGTCATATAAGCCCTGTCGTTGGTAAATTTCAGAAAGCAATAAATAGCCTGCATCATACGAATCTAACAGGCCATCTACTTTTCCGGATGACAGAATGGATTGATTAACATAGTAGCGAGCCGAGTCTAACTTATTGACGGCTATATAATACAATCCCATATTTCGATATGACCATATAACACCTCGCTCATCATTCAACTCCTTTCTAAGTTTTAAGCCATGCTTTACATACGGGAACGCTTCTTTGGCATGATGTTGTTCCAGCATAACTTTGCCAATGTTGTTATAGAGTATAGACGCCTGCATTTTGTCATTGTTTTTAATAGCGTACTCCAGTCCCTTTTTCTGATAAAGAATAGCCTTGGCGGTATCGTTCAGTTTAATTAATGTATTGGCGAGATTATTATAAAGTGGACTATATATCCCTGATTCAGATGGCTTTTCTTTCACGACTTCATCTAGTAGAGCGATTGAGTTTTCAAAGTAATGTAATGATTTTACAAGCTCGTCACGGCGTTCATAAATGATTCCAAGTCCGGAATAAATTCGCAAAAGATTTTTCTTAACCAGAGGAGATTGATCTTTGCAGAGTTCTTCGGCTTTCAGGTAGTAATCAAGTGCTTCTTCAAAGGAAGCCGAGAGAATTTTTATCCGTCCCAACTCACAGTAAACTTCAACAAGTTCATTTTTGTCGGGATCAGTTTCAGCAATAGCCAAAGCTTTCTCAGTATAAGCAATAGAGCTGTCCAGACTGGTGTTGTGAAAATACACGGCAATGGCAATCAATACTTCAGTTCTGTTTTTGCGACTAATGCTTAGCTCATTTTTCAAGCTATCTAAAGTAGATTTTTGAGCTATGGCAGGCTTACATTGGCTTACCAGAAGTAATAGCAGCATGGCTAACCTTAACAGGCCGAGGCGATTATTAATAAAGGGAGATGAAATAATTATTCTCACAGCCAGGTTTGCAAACGATCAAAAGTAAAAAAGTTAATGAGACTAACCATCATTTTTATATGTGCTACCGCATCACAATAGCCCAAAAGTTAATTCTTTTGATCAATTTTATAATATTAACGTAAAAATGTATAGCTGCCAGTGGCATTGCTGACATAGGGCTGTCATGAGGCCAGTTTAGATTCGTTGGAATTAAATACTTAAAACCATGAAAACTAAATTCATTGCTAGTAAAACAGTTGTCGTTAAAGCCTCTGTTTCAAAAGTGTGGGAAGCACTCACGAAGCCTGAGCTCATTAAGAAATATTTCTTTGGAACAGACGCCAGCACAGACTGGAAGAAGGGGAGTCCTATCTTTTTCAGAGGTGAGTGGGAGGGAAAGCCATACGAGGATAAAGGTACAATCCTGGACATCATACCTGAGAAAATGGTAAAGTACTCCTACTGGAGTTCGTTCTCCGGCGTGTCTGATGTTCCAGAAAACTATGCCAACATCACGTACGAACTATCTTCAAAAGGCGGTGTTACAACATTAACAATAACTCAAGACGGTCTTGATTCAGAAGAACGTAAAACACATTCTGAATCAAACTGGGGTATGGTACTGGATAATTTGAAGAAGTTAATAGAGTGAAGTTGTAGTCATTGGTCATCAGTCAATAGTCCATGGTCGATAGCAAATAACTGATGACAAATAACTTTAACTATATCTGATTGGCATCAAGCCTGAAGGGCTGATATGATTATAGCATACAAGGATTACGATGAGTTTGAACTCCGAAGGAGCGACATAATTTCACCCTTTCAGGGTTCGAAAAAAAAGCACAAGAACAAATTCTATAATCATATCATCCCTTCAGGATTATAAACTTGACAAAGTAAGTCGGTTTACGATTAACAATTAACGGATAACTACTGACTATGAAGAAGATAAAATATTAAATGCAACAACGTTGCATTTAATATTTGCATTTATATATTTGCATAATGATTTAAAAATTCCTGAAAAAGAAAGTTCTACATATTGCCATTCCATTCATTCTGATTGCAAACCTGTTGTTCAGCCAGATTGTAATCAATCTCTTACATGATGATCATAATTTCTGTAAACCAACTGTAGAATTTCAAAAGGGACAAACCAGTATTCAGAAACATGCTGAGCGTTGTAAAGTCTGTTCACTTGACATTGTATTCAATCTGTTCGACAATGCTTCAACGCATTATGATGTATCACCATTAAAGGATTCATTAATTGTTTCCCTTGAAGATAACGTAAAACATATCCTCGTTTCTTTCGCTCAAGGTAGAGCTCCTCCGGTCTTCACAGTCTAACTCATTTCTATTTTTTTATCAGTCATTGGAAAGAGCTGAATGAGTAATTGACTCAGCTCATTTTATTGAATTGCATTTCATTGAATCCAGGAGTTAGATAAATACGCTTGTAGTTATGGCAACTGTTTTCAGAGTTGCTCAGAGCATTGCCTTTGCCTACGAATGTCATACAAAACAAATTTTTACTTATAAAAAGTATTTTGTGAGAAATATATTCAATCCCCCATCAACCAGAGTTGTGAATAAATGGTTAAATGAACTTGTTGGCAAAAAACAAATTCATCAGGTTGAAGTTGATGACCTCAACAGTTTAGCACAGATCCATCGTGAGGATGTGAACCTGGCATATTTTAAAAGAGAGGTAGATGATGACATTGAATCATTTGCAAGACACTTGATACAATGTGGTTTCAAGGGAATCAGTGAACGCGTTAGTCGTGAAACAATTTCAAGTATTGTAAATGATAAGCTGAATGAAGCAGGCCTCTATACTATTGGAAAAGTAAAATTAATACAAGATATCAGTAGGATTGCCAGGATATTTTTTACCATCACTCAGTCACATCAGATTAAGTTGATACTGAAAGTGGTTGGTGATGACGCTTGCCGAAAATTTCACACGGATGCCTATGATCTGCGAGTGTTGTGTACCTACGTGGGTAGCGGAACGGAATGGATAGCCGATCAATTTGTGAACCGAAGAAAACTGGTCTCAGGAACCAATGAAGAAATCATTCGTGACTTTTCTAAAGTGCAGCAAACAGAGCCTTTTGAAATAGCCATTCTGAAAGGCGAAGTAAAATCCAAACCAAATGGAAAAGGCATTGTTCATCGTTCTCCACCCATTCAACATATTGGAGGGAAAAGACTTCTCCTGAGATTGGATTTCTAAAAAGTATTTCCACTGCAAGCAAAAAACGGATAGCACAATGGATTAGCAGCCTCGCAGATAAAAATTCAACGTAACGAATGACAAAGATTCACACCGTATTTCAGAAAGGAGATTTAACAGGGATAGTTAATTCAACCGTTTGCATTTTGCATTGTGTTGGAGCACCTCTTCTTACAATAGGAATTGGGTGCCATCATCATGCCGGTTTAAATTATGTTTTTGTTATCCTTGCATTCTTTTCCGTTTGGACATCAACTGAAGAAACAGATAATATTGCAATACTGACGATTTTGTGGGTTTCGTTTTGGGTATTCTTATTCTCGCTGTTCTTTAATGAAGAATATTTATGGTTAAGATATTTCAATTACGTCTCATCAGTCACATTGATTATTGGACATATTTTGAATATCAGATATTGCAGAAAGTGTAACGACCAGAAGAGACAAAACAAAGAATAAAAGTGGGGGATGGACCTGCGCAGAACTTTAAGTATTTAACAAGCTGGAATTTCAAAAATGAAAAAAACGTATTCGATAATAATATTTCTTCTATGCTCCCTCACAACATTTGGACAAACAATAACAGGAACTATTCGCGATTCTGAAACACAAGAACCTTTAAGCTTTTGCAATATCTTACTACTGGATAGCAACAATGGAACTACTTCTGATTCCAATGGAAAATTCAAAATTGAAATACCTTCTGCATTTCCCAATCCCAAGTTGATAGTATCATATATGGGCTATAAAACAGAAACTTTTTCAATAGCCTCCTTAAAAAATGAATGCATCATCTACCTGAAGTCTGAAGAAAAAACATTAGATGAGATAGTCGTTACGGGAGTTTCAAAAGCAACATCAATCAAAGAAAATCCTGTTTCAGTTGCACTTATTTCTTCCAAGGCAATTGAAAGAACTATTGAGAGCAATATTATTGATGTGCTTGTGAGAAATACACCAGGGCTTAATGCTGTAAAAACCGGCCCCAATATTTCAAAACCATTTATTCGCGGTTTAGGATATAACCGTGTACTCACACTTTATGATGGTGTGAGGCAAGAGGGGCAGCAATGGGGTGATGAGCACGGTATAGAAGTAGATGCTTATAACATTGAAAGAGCAGAAGTAATAAAAGGTCCTGCCAGTTTAATGTATGGATCAGATGCGTTGGCGGGAGTAGTGAGTATGTTCCCCTTTAAGCCTAAAGAAAAAGGTAAAGTTACAGGTCGCTTTCTTTCAGAATACCAAAGCAACAATGGATTATTTGGAAATGGATTGAGGTTAGCCTACGCCAACAAACACTGGCATTGGGCGTTGAGTAGCTCTTACCGCATAGCGAAAAACTATACCAATCGTATTGATGGCAGAGTTTATAACACTGGCTTCGATGAAAAAAATGCTTCTGGCATGATTGGCTATACAAGTAAAAAAGGAGACTCACATCTTAACTTTACTTTGTATGATAACCTTCAGGGAATTCCCGATGGGAGCCGTGATTCGCTAACAAGAAAATTCACAAAACAAATTTATGAAGGATCACTTGATGATATAAAGAACCGTCCTGTTCTTTTAGAGACAGAACTCAACTCTTATAAACTTAGTCCGTTGCATCAGCACATCCAGCATTACAGAATTTACGCTAACAATCAATACCTGATTGGCAAAGGTGATGTTAATGTACTTTTGGGATTTCAACAAAACATTCGCAGGGAGTATAATCATCCTACTGATCCGGAGCAGCCAGGCTTATATGTCAGACTTAACACAATTAATTATGGGCTTCGGTATAACGCACCAGAATTTTCAAACATTGAAGTTTCAGTTGGTGTAAATGGCATGTATCAAAGCAATAAGAATAAGGATGCTACAGATTTTCCAATCCCTGATTTTAACTTACTGGATGTAGGCTCTTATGGTTTTATAAAATGGAAACAAAACAAATGGACAGTAAGTGGCGGTGTGCGGTATGACGTACGTCATCTTACCAGTAATGATTTTTATACAAGAAAAAATCCAGCAAATGGTTTTGCTCAACAAGTCCATCTGCCAGATACAGCAAATGCCACACTACAATTTCCTGCCTTGACGCAAGCATTTAATGGCACTTCACTAAGCATTGGAGCTACGTACAGTATCAACGAACAATTAAGTTTAAAGGCGAATATTTCAAAAGGCTACAGGGCTCCCAATATTTCAGAGATAGCTTCAAATGGTTTAGACCCAGGTGCACATATTGTTTACATCGGGAATAGAAACTTTGTCCCTGAATTCAATTTTCAGCAAGACGTTGGCATTAACGGTACGTTTAAAAACGTATCCTTGTCAATAAGTGTTTTCAACAACATTGTACAAAACTACATTTATCTAAGCCAATTAGTAGATGCCCAGGGAAATCCCATTGAACTTGTACAGGGAAATAAAACATTTCAATATCAACAAGCCTCTGCACAGCTATATGGAATGGAAGCTACCCTTGATGTTCATCCACAAAGCCTAAAAGGTTTTAATTTTAATAGTAATTTTTCGATGGTCATTGGCAACAACACCAAAAGTGAATTAAAGAATAAGGGAGTAGAAGGACAGTATCTCCCTTTTATTCCTCCATTAAAAATTCTAAACAGTGTTAGCCAGGAGTTAAAAGTCAAAAATAAAATAATTCCAACCTTAAATGTAAAAGCTGATCTCGATTTTAGTGCAGCTCAAAATCGTTACCTCGCATTATACAATACAGAAACAGCAACCAAAGGTTATACATTGTTTAATGTAGCATTAGGTGCTGATGTTAAGTATGCTAAATCATCTACCATGCAAATTCAGTTTCAGGTAAATAATGTTTTCAATACGGTTTATCAATCCAACCTAAGCAGATTAAAATATTTTGAATACTATGCTCAATCTCCGAATGGACATTTGGGGATGTATGGCATGGGCAGGAATATCTGCGTAAAGGTTAATATTCCTTTTTAAGATTTCATTGCATTAATTGCCAGGTGTTCGATTTCACCGATTAGCTCTTGTGTAAATACCAGTGTCTATAAATTGCTGTAGTCTTCAGGCTCACATGAGCGCATGGGCATTGATCTTTTTTTTTATTGAAAAAGTCTGTGCCTGAAGGTCTGAAAGAAAAAGGCCGAGTTGTATATAAGATGATCGATTTCATTGCCTTGCATTCATTTGATCCTGTGAAATGATCCATAACTTTGGATAACAGATCTCGTTCTTTCTGGAGAGATCCAATTCATGACGATTCACTATGGCTGATCGGAATTTTCGTAAAATCATTCATCTTGACATGGACGCCTTCTATGCTTCCATAGAGCAGCGCGATAATCCAGAGTACAGAGGCAAGCCGATTGTTGTAGGAGGATCACCGGAAGGAAGAGGCGGTGTTGTAGCAACGGCAAGTTATGAGGCACGTAAGTTTGGGATACGGTCGGCCATGCCATCAAAGAGAGCGAAACAACTTTGTGATCATGTTATCTTTGTTCGTCCGCGGTTTGAAGCTTATAAAGAAGCGTCTGTAAAGATTCGTGAAATCTTTCATCGTTATACAGATCTGATTGAACCCCTTTCGTTGGATGAAGCTTACCTCGATGTAACAGAAGATAAGCAAGGCATTGGATCGGCTATTGAAATTGCCAAGCTGATCAAACAAGCTATACGAGATGAATTACAGTTGACAGCTTCAGCAGGTGTGTCCGTTTCAAAGTTCGTAGCCAAGATTGCTTCAGACATGAACAAGCCCGATGGGTTAACATTCATCGGACCTTCACGCATTGAGAGTTTCATGGAGAGATTACCTGTTGAAAAATTCTTTGGAGTAGGTAAAGTAACGGCTGATAAGATGAAGAGCATGGGACTTCATACGGGCGCAGACTTAAAGAAACTTACAGAAGCTGAACTCACAAAACACTTCGGAAAATCAGGACGATTTTTTTATAAAATTGTACGTGGCATCGATGATCGTGAAGTGCAGCCTCACAGAGAAACGAAATCAGTAGGAGCGGAAGACACATTTCCGCATGACCTTACCGTTATTGACGATATGTATTTTGAACTTGACAAGATCGCGCAAATTGTTCATCATCGTCTTCAGCGTAATGAATTAAAGGGTCGCACCATTACACTTAAAATCAAGTATCATGATTTTAAAATCATATCAAGAAGCCAGTCGTTTGATGAACCTTTGAACGATTTTGATACGATCTCTTCGACAGCTAAACAGCTTCTTGAAGGCACTGATCCCGAAACTAAAAAGATAAGATTACTGGGTATTTCCCTCTCAAATTTTGGTGATCTTGCCGTGCGTGTGAATGATGAACCAACAGATCAATTGAAATTATTTTAGAGATTCAGTAAATTGAAAAAAACAATTGTTAGAAATATAGAACTATGGTAACTATTGAAAAATTCAAAGCGTTAGCATTATCGTTTCCCGAAACGACCGAACAACCTCATTTTGAAAATACATCGTTCAGAGTTGGTAAAAAGATCTTCGCGACGCTCAATGAAAAAGAGAAGAAGGCTTGTCTGAAACTCAGTGAGATAGATCAGAATGTGTTCTCTTCTTTTGATAAAACTATAATCTATCCCGTTCCCAATAAGTGGGGCAAACAAGGCTGGACATTTGTGCATCTTGCTAAAGTAAAAAGTGAAATGCTGAAAGATGCGTTATCAACAGCATTTTGCGAAATTGCACCCAAGCGACTGTCTAAACAATTGTCGTCAGAGAATCCATAAATTAAATTTGTACTATGACATCACAACGCGAACAGATATTACCTGCTGTAGCTGCGGCTATATTTAATGATAAAGGAGAGATCTTATTGCAGAAGCGTAGAGATGTAAATAAATGGTGTGTTATCTCAGGCCATGTTGAGTTTGGCGAGACTATAGAAAACGCAATACTAAGAGAGATCGAAGAAGAGACAACGGTAAAAGCAAATATTGTTCGTCTGATAGGTATTTACTCGTCGCCTGCTTCTCAGACTTATGTTTATGATGATAGAACAGTACAGTATATCACTTCATATTTCGAAGCTAAGCTGTTAGGAGAGATCAATTCGGATTACTCCAATGCTGAAACACAGGAGTTAAAATTTTTCAAACTGGAAGATATTCCAAAAGATCTTGCACAGCTGAATTCTAACTGGCTTAAGGATGCAGTGAATAAAAAAGAAACTGTATTTGTCAGGTAAGAGGGAAGGGGTAAAGAATTAATCCTCATTCAGTTTTGTATCTTTCTTCTTCTCAATATACTCATCCATTCGCGAAAGCAATCTCCACCATTCAGAACCATCATCGCGAAAAGTGCGGATGGCTCCAGCACGAACCAGTATCTTACGAAGTTCATCGTCTTCGAAACCGCCCAGGTAATTCTTTAATGTTTCAAAAGATCGATCAGTGAAATTCTTATGATTTAGAAAATGCCGTGCAGTACGTTCAGCCATGAACTCAGTTTTGAGTTCTTCCTGCTTCAGTTTTAAATCGTAATCAAATTTGCGGCCCTGAAGAAAATAAGAAATCAATCCACCAATGAAGCTGGATATCGCGGCTATCAAAATGGTTTGTGTCATACAGAGAAAGGCTTAATGTAATGGCTTGCTTAATTGCTGGCAGCTTTGTTAATTAATTTCTTCACATGATCTGATACTGATATCTTAACCGCTTCTTGAATTGCCTTGGGCGACATCTTTTTTAATGTTTTTTTAAGAATGTCAATCACTTTATCATCGTCATGGAGGTTGGCAAAATCATCCAGGTAGTACTCGACGAACACCAAGCAAATTACGTCTTCAAGAAGTTGTGTGTCTGGATTTTGATGGAGTTGCTTCTTCTGCAGAAGCGCTTTTACTTTATCAATTGTTTCCTGGTCGTATTCACATTCTTTTAAAATCCTCTCAGCAATGGTAGCGTGATGAATGGCAAGCTGGCTTCGCCATTGCAGATAACCTTTTCTGTCTATAGGGTAGGCGTTACGTGGAATCTCCCACCGGCCAATGTGCTGACATCGTGCTGCCAGTTGAACATGTTCGGGTGCATCAGGGGCGTAGTGACTTAGTTTGCTAGTCATACGTATAGCATAGAGAAATTCTTTGGGGATGTCGTTATCTTCAGTTTTCTCCCGGTTAGGATCATTGCCGTTGTACGTGTCGAAAGATGCTATCGCGCGCTCAAACCTTTTTAAATCTGTCATTCAATTTATTTGTTCAACGAATACCTATACTGCCATTTTTAGTATTGGCTCCGTAAATATGCATTGAACTTGTTCAGCTAACAAACTTTCTTCTACTACTTTACCGATAACAATAACCGCAGGTGATTCTATTTGCTGCTCATGCACTATTTTTTGTATTGTGCTTAACGTACCCCTTACGGCTTTTTGTCCCGGTAACGTAGCTTGTTGAATGATAGCAACAGGCTCTTTGCAATCTCGTGCCTTATTAAATATAGGAATTAATTTAGACAATTGACTCAGACCCATGAGTATAATGACTGTCGCAGTAGATTGAGCAGCATGATAAATGTCTGGCGAAACTTCGCCATTGGAGAGCGTACCTGTAACAACCCAGAAGCTTTCGTTAACACCTCGCTTGGTCAGCGGAATGCCAGCAGCAGCGGGAGCAGACAGCGCACTTGATATTCCTGGTATAACCTGAACCTCTACTCCGCGCTTCATAGCATACTCCAACTCTTCATGTCCACGGCCAAATACATAAGGATCTCCACCCTTCAGTCTCACCACATTTTCATACTGGCATGCATAGAAGACAAGTAGTTGATTGATCTCATCTTGTGTAAAAGCGTGCTTGTTTTTGCGCTTTCCTACGTAGATCATCTTACACCCTGACTTTGCGTAATTCAGCAGTTCAGGTGAAGAGAGTGCATCATATAAGATCACATCAGCCTTCTCAATAGCTCTCATTCCCTTTAATGTGATCAATTCCGGATCGCCAGGACCAGCACCTACTATCTGTATAGTGGGCTTTTTTACATGATTTGTCATAGTTTGAGTATTAATTACGTAAATTTACGTAAATTTTATTTAAAAATGATTGACATTTCGTTGTTATTAGGTAATATTACGTAAAATTTACTTGAATATGAGAAAGAGACGAGTAATTGTAGTTGGAAATGGCATGGTTGGTTATAAATTCTGCGAAAAACTACGTAGCAATCAAGCCGCTCAAGATTTTGAAGTAATAGTATATGGAGAAGAGCCACGCCCGGCATATGATCGGGTTCACCTGAGCAGCTATTTCTCAGGCTCCACAGCAGATGATTTGCTAATGGCACCAGCTTCATGGTATAGCGACAATAATATAGTATTGCATACAGGTGAGTTGGTTGTTGATATTAATCGTGAAACCAAAACAATACGAACACATCAGGGTAAAGAAGACACTTATGACTACCTGGTTCTGGCAACGGGATCAAGTGCATTTGTTCCGTCATTAGAAGGTGTAGAACGTGATGGTGTTTTTGTTTATCGTACCATTGAAGATCTCAACCAGATTATAGCATATGGAAAGAAAGTAGACAAGGCAGCCGTAATGGGTGGCGGACTTTTAGGGTTGGAAGCCGCCAAAGCCTTACTTGATCTGGGACTGGAAACTCATGTAATAGAATTCGCACAGCGCTTGATGCCACGTCAGGTTGATGATGCAGGCTCACAGGTGTTGGCTCATAAACTGGCACAACTAGGCATTACCATTCATACAGGTAAGAGTACTAAAATGATTGAAGGCAATGGCAAGCTCGAAGCCCTGGCCTTTGCTGATGGAACACGTTTAGAAATAGGTATGCTTGTGATCTCCGCAGGTATACGTCCTCGTGATGAAGTTGCCAAACACGCTGGCCTTAATGTTCACTTGCGTGGCGGTATCATCGTTGATAATTTCATGAAAACCAACGATGAAAATATCTTTGCCATCGGCGAAGCTGTAGTTCATAACGGTATGGTATATGGCCTGGTAGCTCCAGGTTATGAAATGGCCGACGTTGTAGTGAAGCAATTGATTGGCGATGCATCAAAACAATTCACAGGTTTTGACATGTCTACCAAACTGAAATTAATGGGTGTTGATGTAGGCAGCTTTGGTGATCCTTTTGGAGAAACACCGGGAAGTATTCCTATTTCATTTCAGGATAGAAGAAATGGTATTTACAAGCGCATCAATATTTCAGAAGACGGTAAGTATCTGTTAGGCGGTATTCTGGTTGGCGATGCAAGTCAATACAATATTCTTCATCAGATGGTGGCGAACAAAATGCCATTACCAGCAGAACCTGAATCATTAATCTTAGGTGCCCGTGGTGGTAAAGGAGAAGAAGATGCTGGTGCCGGTGTAAAAAGCCTGCCTGATACAGCACAAATTTGTTCTTGCGAAAACATCACCAAAGGCGCCATAGTACAACAGGTAACAGAATGTGGTGCCAGATCCATTGATGATATTAAAAAGTCTACCAAGGCATGTACTGGTTGTGGTGGTTGTACACCAATGGTAAATGATATCCTGAAGATTACATTAGAATCACTAGGACATACTGTAAAGAAATCACTTTGTGAGCACTTTGACTTCACACGTCAGGAGCTCTATGATATCATTAAAGTAAAAGGTATTAAGAGCTATGATAAGTTGCTTGACGAGCACGGAAAAGGAGATGGTTGCGAAGTTTGTAAGCCTGCTGTTGCGTCACTCATGGCCAGCATCTGGAATGAGTTGATCGTAAATCAGGATACAATTCAGGATACCAATGATCGTTTCCTTGCCAACATTCAACGTGGTGGTACGTATTCCGTTGTTCCCCGAATTGCAGGTGGTGAAATCACGCCGGATAAACTTTCCGCTATAGGTCGCATTGCGAAAAAATATAATCTCTATACAAAAATCACAGGCGGCCAACGTATCGATATGTTTGGTGCACATGTTGAACAATTACCAGATATCTGGGAAGAACTGATTGACGAAGGTTTTGAAAGCGGACATGCGTATGGAAAATCACTTCGCACAATAAAAAGTTGCGTAGGTTCTACATGGTGCCGCTATGGTGTTCAGGACTCTGTATCGTTTGCCATCTTTGTTGAAGAACGCTACAAAGGACTTCGTTCACCACATAAGCTTAAGGGTGCAGTTTCGGGCTGTATCCGTGAATGCGCTGAAGCTCAATCAAAGGATTTTGGAATTATAGCAACTGACAAAGGCTGGAATTTATATGTCTGTGGAAACGGCGGAGCACGTCCTCAGCACGCCAAACTATTAGTGGCCGATGTAGATACCGATACATGTGTTAAATACATCGATAGATTTTTAATGTTCTACATCAAAACAGCTGATCCATTAACCCGTACAGCAACGTGGTTAAACAAAATGGAAGGTGGCCTTGAATACTTGTACAACGTAGTGGTTAATGACTCTCTCGGCATTGGTGAAGATCTTGAACGTGAAATGAAAGAACTCATCGCCAGCTACCATTGTGAATGGAAGAAAGTTGTAGAGTCGCCAGAGCTCAGAGCCAAGTTCAAACATTTTGTGAATGTAGATGAATCCGATCCTGCCATTGAATATGTTGATATGCGCGGACAGAAATGCCCTGTGGATTGGAATACTTCGAAACACTAAGAGATCAGTTTTAAAATCAAATCATTAAACATCGACAATAGAGATATGGAACTTGTAAATGATACTGCTACGCATAACAATGTTAAAGTTTGGTTTAAGGCAGCCCGTGTGAATGATTTTCCAGAAAATGGTGGCGCGTGTGTTAAGTATAATGATCTGCAGATTGCTGTATTCAATTTTACAAGACGTAACGAGTGGTATGCGTGTCAGAACATGTGTCCACATAAAATGCAGATGGTTCTTTCCAGGGGCATGATAGGTTCAGTGGAAAACGAACCTAAAGTGGCGTGTCCTTTTCATAAAAAAGCTTTTTCGCTCAAAACAGGCGAGTGTCTTAATGCCGATGAGTGCAGTATTACAGTTTATCCCGTAAAAGTCGAGGAAAACTACGTATACATAGGTTTTTACTAAGCGTAACTCCTTCAGTTTAGGTTAGGAATGTCCGGGTGCTGCTTAGTCGCCCGGCATTTTTTTTATTTATCACGTAAAAACACGTAATTTTATACGTAATGAATCTCAATTTTGAGCAAGAGGCGAAACTTCATCTGAATAAGTTCAGCAAGCTGGGCACCTGGTATATTCTGGCACTGAGTGTTGTTGCTACAGTCATTACTATTGGTCAGCTACTCATCCAGGATCACTTGAATAATCAGTTGAGTGACTCACGGGTTGTAAACGTAGCAGGTAAGCAGCGAATGTTAAGTCAGAAACTAACCAAAAGCATTTTGCTGTTGGCACCTGACCAATCGTTAGAGAAGCGAAATGAAATTCAACGTGACCTCCATTCAACACTCAAGCTTTGGAAACTTTCACAAGACGGTCTTCTTCACGGTAATGATAGTTTAAAACTCAAAGGCAATAATAGCGATACAGTATCAGCTAGGTTCAGAAAAGTTGAACCTCACTTTGACAAGATGTATCAAAGCGCATCTCACCTGCTTATTTCAATAAGCAAAGAGCCACTCATAAACTTTGATTCACTTCGTAATGATATCTCCGTAGTACTGAAACATGAAGGCTACTTTTTAAAAGGAATGGAAGTAATCGTGCTTCGTTATGATCTTGAAGCGAGAGAGCGTGTAGCTATGCTCAGCAATATGGAATATTTGCTGCTTGTAATCTCAATTATTGTGATTTTGCTTGAGATCTTTTTTGTTTTCAGGCCTACCACGTATCAGGTTAATCAGACAGTCAATAAGCTTATAGCCTCAGAAAAAAATGCCCAGAAACTCACCAAAGAAATAGGAGAGCTTTATGCATCTCTTGAGAATTCATACGAGCAATTATCACATGTTAATCAGCCAACGGAGAATCCCAGATTATATGCTAAGGGTGACAAGGGAGGAAATATATTTTTTATATCGGATTTATTCACAGAAATCTCAGGTAAAAAACCTGACGACGCGATGCGTATCTGTGATCTATTCGAAGGTATGAAAAATGAAGATGACTGGATGGATGAAATCATTGAACGTGTATCCGATGGAAATAGTTGGCAGGGATCAGTTCATTATCTTGATAAAAACAACGATAAACGTTGGGCAGAAATTATGGTTTTGCCTGTCTTCAGCGAAAGTGATGAAGTAGAAGAGCTTCAGGTTTTTGGTTCAGACATGACAAAACAAAAGTATGCCGAATTAAACATGCGGAAGAAAACCCGTGCCGAAATTGAAAAGAAAATTAATGAGCAGAAATTCAGATCGGTATTAATTCTGGAAGGTCAGGAAGAAGAACGCAAACGTATTGCCATGGATATTCATGATGGCATTGGTCAGCAACTTACATCATTGAAATTTCAAATAGAGTCTCTTCCGGTTTCCAGTGATGAATCGGTTGAAGCAAAGATCAATGAGATTAAACTGGGGATTAAAGATGTAATAAAAGAAGTGCGTCGTGTTACATTTAACCTGAAGCCCACCGTTCTGGGTGATTATGGATTGCAGGCAGCACTGAGTGTCTTTATCAGAGAGATAGGTAAGTTGAGCGATATAGAATTGACGTATCAGACTGTAGGTGATATTTCTGTGCGACTTCCGCAGAAAGTGGAAAACAATATTTTCAGAATTGTTCAGGAGGCTATAAACAACTCTATAAAATATTCCGGAGCAAATAAGATAGAAGTAACATTGAAACAGAATCCGGAAGATATAGAAATTACAGTGAGCGATCAGGGTTCAGGTTTTGATGAGAAGATTGTAGAGGCACGAAGCGTGAATATTGAATCGGGTCGTGGATTCTTCAACATGTATGAGAGAACAGAGTACATTAACGGAAAACTTGAGATCAAATCAGATCCAGGTATGGGCACTACTGTTATACTAACCGTACCGCTGAGAAGTGCAGTTCCGGCTTAAATGTATTTTAGATTTTAGATTTAGAGCGTGTTAAATATATTGCGGATATGGATAAAATAAACATCGTACTGGCAGATGATCATGTTCTTGTTCGTAATGGCCTGAAGGCTATGCTAGATACAGATACCGGCATTGCCGTAGTTGGAGAAGCAAGTAATGGTATGGAAGCACTTGAAGTTGCCAAGAGACTCAGACCCGACATACTTGTACTCGACATTCGTATGCCTGATAAGACTGGTCTTGAAGCCGCAGCTGAATTAAAAGACTATGCACCCGATACAAAGGCAGTAATTCTTTCCATGCACGACTCTGAAGAATATGTTTTACAGGCCCTTGATGCAGGCGCATACGGTTATCTTTTAAAGGACACCGATAAAAATGAATTTGTAAAGGCGCTGAAACAAATTCATGGTGGAAATAAATATTTCAGTGGCGCTGTCTCTAACGTATTGGCTAACCGTCTACTGAATGCCAAGCCGTATGTAAAGAATACTCCGGCGACAGATCAATACAATCTTACTAAAAAGGAAAGGGAAATTTTAAGTATGGTTATTGATGGCAAGCATAATAAACAAATATCAGAATCGCTTGGCAAAAGCGCCCGCACTATTGAGACACACCGTTTTAACATCATGAAAAAGATGGGTGTTAACAATGCCATCGACATGGTTAACAAAGCTGTTAAGGAGAATCTTATTTAAGAATTTCTTAGCGAGAGCTATTTATACAATCCATTCTTAAACTCATAGCTGGCAACCTGATACCAGCTAATGGCTTCATTGATTAGCTGTTCATCATTTTCAATAAGTGTTGTTGTTCCGTCAGCGAAGTTGGGAATAAACGTTAAAGCTTTTTTCTGAGGATAAAGAATAACAAGCTTGTTGTTCTTTATATAGCCTACATTTTGATAGGTGCTTATGAAGATCCGTTCTCTGCCAGCTTCAAGTTTGAAGATATCATAACCAAAAAATTTACTTTTATACGAGAAGTTTAACAAGCCCAGAAGTGTTGGGCCCATATCAATCTGACTCATTAAACGATCAACTTTAGCGGGAGCAATATTGCCTGGCGAATAGATGAGCATGGGAATATGATACATGTTTACAGGAAGCTCAGTCTTACCGGCACTCTTTGCACAATGATCTGCTACAATAATGAAAACAGTATTGTTAAACCATGGCTTATGGCTCGACTCTTTAATGAATTTCCCGATAGCATAATCTGTATACTTCACTGCTCCATCACGATTGGTGTGCGAAGGAATATCAATACGACCTTCAGGATAAGTATAAGGTCTGTGATTAGAGGTCGTCATGATATGAGCAAAGGCTGGTTTACCTTTGGCGAGCGTATTTTCAATTTCACGGGTTGCAAGGGTAAATAGATTTTCGTCAGCAACACCCCAGATGTTTTCATAATCAATTTCAGAATCACTTAACCTGCTTCGGTCTGCAACTTCATAGCCATTGTTGGCGAAGAAATAATTCATGTTATCGAAGTAACCGTAACCTCCATAAATGTATTTGCTTTCGTATCCCTTTTCATTAAATACTTTTCCTAATGAAAATAAGTTTTCATTGTGAGGTCTTCTTACAATAGATTGGCCAGGTGTAGGAGGGATGCAAATTGATAATGCTTCCAATCCTCTTACAGTTCGCGTGCCCGTTGAGTAAAGATTTGTGAAGAATAACGAATGCTGCGCAAGCGAATCCATGAATGGTGTAATGTGCCTGGTGTTTCCGAATGCTTCTAAGAATTCTGCACTCAGACTTTCAACACTTATCAAAACAACATTTAATTTTTTCTCCGGACCCGGATTTGTAATAACACGTTCAACATTACTGGATGAATTCTCTGCAGGCGAAGCATCAGATGTTTTAAGCAGAGTCTTTATGGTAGAGAAAGCTTCTTTGTCGTCAATGTTTTTATAGAACTGCTCATAGTCAAGTTCGTTGTTGAGATAGGCGGCAAACAGTTCATACATACCATTGCCTGAAAGTTCATTTACGAATGTATTCTTGCTAAACTGATGTAGTTTATTGTTGATTGTAAAGAAGAATATCACAGGTAACAACAGGAGAGCACCTGCCCACAAACTCCTTTGTTTAAATCTAAAAGTGTGTTCGCTTGAAAGCGCTATTATATTTCGAAGCAACCATACAAGGCCAACGGTAATCAGCACAAGCAAACTAATAATTAATTCAATGGGATATGATTGTCTGATGTTGCCAATTACCTCGGTAGTATAAATGAGATAGTCAACAGCTATAAAATTGAAACGCGCATTAAACTCGTCCCAGAAAAAGAATTCTGAGGTAGCGTTAAAAAGAAGTATGAAAGTGAAAATTGTAAACAGTCCGAATAGAATGAAGCGATGCCATTTCTTACGGAATATTTTATCGGGCATCAGCCATAGATACAGTATAAACGGAATTAAAAAATAGCCAGCATTAACAAGATCGAAGAAAAGACCAAGTATAAAAATTCCAATTACATTAATGAATGAAAAGTCTACACTTGATGCTGATTTAATAAGCAAAACAATTCTTGTGAGAAGTGATATTGAAACTAAAATCAGTGTTAAAAGAACAGCTGGTCCGAATCTGTGAGAGAATACTTTAGTAAATCTGGTTGTCATGAAATGAAAACAGTTATCAGGTTGCAAAATTAACCCTTCAATCCGAAAACCAATAAACTCTTTTTGATTTAAGAAAGTTTCGAAAATTATTTTCTGTATTTAAAGTACCAATAGAGCGGAATGCCCAGCGCTGATAGGAGTAAACCAAATAATGAATTGATGAGCACTGAATTTCCAGAAGCATAATTGGATATATCATTGGTAAGGGTTGCTACCAGGAAGAAGCTCGTGAACACCACGAAAATTCCTGGCACCCACGGATACCCCCAAACATGATAAGGACGTTCGGCCGTTGGCATTTTCTTTCTCAGAATAAAAACTCCCAAAGCGCTCATACCATAAAACAACCAGGATACAAACACGAGCATATCCGTAAGCATGTCGAATGAGCCACTGATCACAAGCAGACAAGTCCACACGGCATGCAATACAAGCGCATTTCCGGGTGTTTTAAATTTAGGGTGAACTTGTCCTGTCCAACTGAAAAATCTTTTCTCCTGCGCCATAGCAAACGATACACGGGCCGTTGCCAGTATGTTTCCATTCGTTGTTCCGAAAGTTGAAATGATAACCATGATTGCAATTAATCCACCTCCTAATCCACCCATAACTATCGTAGCTGAATCTGTAGCTACCATTTGTGAAGAAGCCATCTCATCTATTGGCATTACGTAGAGATAAGCAAGCGTGATCAAGGCATAAGTAGCAATGCAGATCACTATTCCAGTAAGCAGACTTTTAGGAATATTTTGCTGGGGATTTTTTATCTCACCAGCTACGAAGGTTATGTTGTTCCAGCCATCATAAGCCCAGAAGGCTCCTGAAATAGCAGCAACGATAGCACCTACCAGACTCCAGCCTGCGGGATTGATATGTGCTGATGAATGAAAGAAGTTTTCAACATGACCTTTTCCGGAAGAAAATATTCCGATGACAATTAAAGCCATGGCAGCAACTTTAAGTACTGTGAACACAACTTGAATATCACCACCAGCGCGGGTGCTCCGGTAATTCACATACGTTAAGAAAATCACGATGATATTGGTAACAGACTTAACACCAAAATTCTCAAGTGGATAGATATGACCAATGAATGGAATATAAAGTTGAAAACTGTGTTCTATCTCCGTAGAGAATCTCGGAAGATGAACAAAGTATTCAGTGTATGTTCCGAGGATGTAGGCAATGGATGCAACACCCGCTGTATTAAATACAGCGAAGGCGGCCCAGCCATACAAGAAGGCTACGAAATCGCCATACATCTTTTGGAAGAAAATATACTGACCTCCTGTTTCTGGAATCATTGCTGCGACTTCCGCATTGCTAAGTGCCCCGAACAATGTCATGACTCCTGCTAATACCCAGATCACAAGCAGAAGTTGTGGTGAGCCTAACTGCGATGCCATCAGCGCAGGCTTCATAAATATGCCAGACCCGATGATGCCACCAACTACCAGCGAAATGCTGGTCCATAAACCAAGTGTGGGAACGAGTTTAGGATTGTTAGAGGCC
>DATJHZ010000101.1:0-22710 GCA_035493595.1 Cyclobacteriaceae bacterium
TTCTTTTTTGATGAAGAGCTTTTTATCAATTGTTTTTTTTATTGACAGTATGTTCTCTTCTTGCTTCCAATCTAGATCTTCTTTGGTAAACTTGAAGATTTGAATTGAGTCTCTTACATAAAGAAGACTATCGAAATTTATTTCTCTAATTGGCTTATTGAATAACAGGGTAATTTTAAGTTCTCCCTTGTTAGCTGTAACGCTATTTTCGACAAGGCTCATGCTGAACTTTTCAATTTGGATATCCTTTTTGGTATTGAATTTTACGTAAAGTGAGCTATCAAGGGTGTTGCCTATACTGTCTTCGGCATACAATTTTATTTTGAGACTATCTACTCCTTTGAGCAGTTCGTTAAAGACTTTCACATTTGAATGATCATCTCCGTAGCAGGATGTAATTTCAGTACTGTCTGAAGTTATGTTGTATTTCAAAAGATTCTTACCAAATCTAATATTGAAGTAGTTGTTATACGGTCGTGCCGATGTTAGTTTTAGAGATCGTGCATCGAGATGAATTAGTGGGATAGAAATATTTTTTACATTTTGTACGAGGTTGATTTCTTTCGCAATGAAACCGTAGTTTTCATTTTTACTGTCAGCAATGATGTTCTTATTTTTATCCTCAAAAGCGTAGATGTGGTAGATACCAGGTTTTAGGTTTTCTATTTTAAATGTTCCCTTGTCGTTGGACTTTGTTATATAGTTTGGTTTGTGTTTGAAGATATTAAATGTGTCGCTTTCGTAGAGTGCTATTGTTGCATCTTTTATTTCCTTACCCTTTAATAAATCATAGACGTTTCCTTCTATTATTAGCGAGTCAATATATGGACCCGTACTGAAGGCAAGTTGCAAGTTCTTTGCAGCGTTCTTTTCTGTTAGGTCTGAAACAGCTTCTCTGAAATTAATGGTATAAGTTGTACTGTCTTTGAAGTCGTCTTCAAACTGAATGGTGACTTCTTTTTTGTTGGCAGTTGCTTTGTAATCCTTGCCAACTGTTGGAGTTATTATTAGTTGTTCTCTTGGGTTTAGAATTTGAATTGCCTCGTTAAATTCAAGGGTTATTTTTTTCTCTTTAAAGTTCAGTTGTTTTTGTTTGGGGAAAGACCTCACCATAATAGGAGGAATAGAATCTTTTGGTCCGCCTGTTGGTGCACTTTGTTTTGCACAGGAAAGTAGAAATAAAATGTATAGTGGAAAGCACAGAAATTTATAGTACTTCATTTTTGAATTATATAGATTAAACTTGAATAGTTACCAGTCTTTTTAGCTTTGAGATTTGAGCGCAATCCGTTTACGAATGCATTAATCATGCCTGGTAATGATTGTTTGTTTCTTTTGTACTTTTCACTTAGCAAGCTGACATAAAATGAATCGAGTTTCATCGGCACTATTTCTTTTAATGTCAGTGAGTTTTTGCTCAATAGTTTTTTAATTGTTGATGGTGCGAAGTGCCATAAGTGCCTTGGTACATCATAACCTGCCCAGATATTTTTATAGATCTCAGCGTCAAGGCTCTGATGGTTTGGTACTGCAATGAATAATGTACCACCATCATTCAATTGCTTGGAAATAATTTTTAAAGTCTCTTCAAAATTAGGTATGTGTTCTAATACGTGCCATAGTGTAATCACATCAAAACGCTCTTCTCCTAACTCTAGAACTGATGTTTTTATTTTTGTTAGAGTTAAGGCAGTCGCCTTTTCTCGGGCGACAGACGATGGTTCGACTCCTGTTATGGTCCAACTATTTGATTTACAATGATTTATAAATTCTCCAGTACCACAACCGTAATCAAGGAGCTTGCCTGGTTTATTATATCGGGATATTAGTCTTAATTTTCTATCTAATGTAAATTTTCTCGCAATCAGATATATCCTGTCAATCAATGACTTAGCATTACTGGTGTGTGATATATAATCCTCCGAGATATAGTATTTACCTAATTTGCTGTCATCAGGTCTTGGATTCGTTAGAAGGAGATCACATGTTTCACATTTTGTCAGTTGAAATGTTTCATGTGAAACAGTATAGTCTTTACATGATAGATGTTTTTTTAACTGCAGTCCTTCGCATACAGGACAGACTTTGATCTCTTGCATTACTTACCAAGGTATATTGTTAGAACTGAAATGTCGGACGGAGACACGCCACTTATGCGCGATGCCTGACCAATTGTTTCAGGTTTTATTCTTTTTAATTTTTCTCTCGCTTCAGATGACAAAGCCATCACTTTACTGTAATCAAAATCTGATTTAATTTTATAATTCTCTAAGCTTCCAATTTTCTCCGCAAGCTTTTGCTCCCGGTCTATATAGCTTTCATATTTGATGTGAATCTCTGCTTGCTCAAGTTCTTCCTCTGAATAGTTTTGAAGTGATGTATTAGCGGAAGCACTAATTTGTTTTATCTCGTTGATGCCGATCTCAGGTCTTCTTATCAAATGCTCTAGCGTAACCTTTTCGCGTATAGGTGATGTACTGATGTTTTCTAATTCTGAATTTACTTCTTCAGGACCTACTTTTTCTTTCTTAAGCAGTTTAAGTAAAGCTTGTACATTATCCTTTTTAGCCTGAAGTTTTTGCATTCTTTCTTCACTGGCTAATCCTATTTTATAACCTAGTTCTGTAAGTCTGAGGTCGGCATTATCCTGTCTTAATAGTATTCGATATTCTGCTCTTGATGTGAACATTCGGTAAGGTTCTTGTGTGCCTTTGTTCACGAGGTCATCAATAAGAA
Source organism: Cyclobacteriaceae bacterium (assembly GCA_035493595.1). Lineage (GTDB taxonomy): Bacteria > Bacteroidota > Bacteroidia > Cytophagales > Cyclobacteriaceae > DATCRE01. Next base: position 2,737 of record DATJHZ010000101.1, read on the forward strand.
CACCTATATAAGCTTCTGATCTTTTAAGAATGAATGAATCTTTTTCATGTGCTTTGTTGTGAGCATTAATGCCTGCCATCAATCCCTGACATGCAGCCTCTTCATAACCTGTTGTTCCATTAATCTGACCGGCAAAGAACAGGTTGCTTACTAAATGAGTTTCCAGGCTCATTTTTAATTGTGTAGGTGGGAAGTAGTCGTACTCAATTGCATAACCAGGTCTGAACATTTTAGCCTTTTCAAAACCCGGTATAAGTGTTAGAGCCTTGTATTGGATATCCTCTGGCAGCGATGTCGAAAATCCATTTACATAAATCTCTACTGTACTCCATCCCTCTGGCTCCACGAATATTTGATGTCGTTCCCTTTCCGCAAAGCGATTAATCTTATCTTCTATTGAAGGGCAGTACCGTGGACCTAATCCTTTTATCCGCCCCTGAAACATTGGAGATCTGTCAAAACCATGTTGAAGTTGTTTGTGAACAGCATCATTGGTATAGGTGATCCAGCAGCTTACTTGCTTACTTAACGGTTTGGTATCCATGTAGGAGAACTTACTTGGATTTTCATCACCAGGCTGTTCCTCCATTTTACTATAATCAAGGCTTCTACCATCAATTCTTGGTGGTGTCCCCGTTTTCATTCTTCCAGCTTCAAAGCCTAATGAAACCAGTTGTTCGGTTATGCCAGTGGCTGATTTCTCTGCTGCTCGCCCACCACCAAAGTTCTTTTCTCCAATGTGGATCTTACCATTAAGAAAGGTCCCGTTTGTTAACACAACCGCCTTAGCCCTTATCTCTAAGCCAAGATTTGTTTTAACACCAACAGCCCTGCCTTCTTCAACCAATATCTCTTTGACCATCTCTTGCCAGAAATCTACATTAGGTGTTGATTCGAGAGCTAGCCTCCATTCTTCAGAGAATCTCATTCTGTCATTTTGAGTGCGCGGACTCCACATCGCTGGACCTTTGGATTTATTGAGCATTCTGAATTGAATCATGGATTTATCAGATATTATACCTGACATCCCACCCAAAGCATCTATCTCTCGAACTATTTGCCCTTTAGCTACACCTCCCATGGCGGGATTGCAAGACATCTGGGCAATTGTATTCATGTTCATTGTAACAAGTAATACTTTCGACCCCATCTTCGCAGCTGCAGCTGCAGCCTCGCAGCCAGCATGGCCAGCTCCCACTACTATTACATCATACTCTTGAAACATGTTATTTTGTATGTTTTAATAAAGGTTTCACGTGGAACATCTTTTCTGTCCACAAATTGCTCCACATTTCCACAATTCATTGAATTAAAGGTTCCACGTGGAACCCTCTAGTCACGCAAAGATAAGTAAGCATCTTCTTTTTTGCGCATCAGAGTTTTGGCAGATGGATTCTTATCGCCATATCCAATAAGATGCAATACCCCATGGATAATTACTCTATGAATTTCCTCGTCAAATTCAACCTCAAATTTTGATGCATTTTCCTTTACTCTGTGAATGCTAATGAAGATATCACCCTGGATAGTATTGGCCTCCTCGCTTTGATCGAAGGTGATGATATCAGTATAGGTCTTATGGTTGAGATATTGAATATTAATCTCCCTTAGGTAATCGTCTGAACAGAAGATGAAGTTTAGAGACTCCAACTCTTTTTTCTCTTTCTTGATTGTTTCTTTTATCCACTTGGCTGACTTTCTTGGATGGGGAAGCTTGAATGTTACACCCTCTGAAAAGAAACTGATTTGAGCCATTAATTATTGATGTAAAAACTAAGCTGAACTTCTTTACCCTTGTCTTTAAACTCAACCTGATCAGAAAGGTGCTTCATGAGAAAGATGCCGCGGCCGCCAATCTTTTCTATATTCTCAGGAGATGTCGGGTCAGGCAGGTTTTCATAATCAAAACCAGATCCCTCATCTTTAATAACAAATTGGATGAGACTGTCTTTAAGAGAAAGGCTTAAAGACACATTTTTGGACTTGTCGCCATCATTACCATGTTTAATAGCATTATTAACAGCTTCTGTAACAGCTATCATAATGTTTCCATAGATATCATCATCTAACCGAAATTTCTCTTTCGCATTGTCAATGAAGCTTTCAATCATGCGAATGTTCTCTAAGATTGATGGGATTTGGATACTGATGGTATTCATTATGGTCTATTTTCTATTTATTAATTACCTATTCTTTTAAAATACTCGCCTACCTCCTTCTTATAATATGGCAAAAGCTTAGGAGGAACTGATTTTAGCAATTCTACTTCTTTTTCTTTTAGACGCAAATATTCTTCAAAGGCCTTTGGTATTTCTTTTTCATAATCTTTTGCAGTCTCTCCTTTTCTCTCTTCATCCTGGTCTTGTTCACGCTGTGACTTTTCTGTTTCTAACAATCGGGTTAATATTTCCTTTTGCCTCTTTATCATCTGGTCAGTGAGTTGCTTGTTTACAAGGTCCATTTCAGATTGCTCCATTTTAGATGGTAAATCACCGCCAGGGGTCTTTCCCTCGTTCTTCATCTTATCCTGCATCTCCTGCAAGGCTCTTCTTATTCTCTCTTGTTCAGCAGCCATACCTGCTAATTCTTCAGAAAGCTGTCGACCACTTTTCCCACTATTTTTTAGCTGCTCAATCTTTTGATTTAACTGTTGCTGCATCTGGCTTAAACTCGGCTTCTGCCCTTTCTTTTTGGAGGGTTTCATTGACGGTTTGGCATTTGCCATCATCTGCATCATCATGTCATAATGGCTATCAAGCATTAATGCCAAATTATTGATGGATGTCATGCTTGATTGCATTTCACTGGATGCTTGGGGTCTTTTGCGTTCACGGTTGGCTTCCGTCACTTTTTCGAGATGGTTATTAAGCTCTCCAATCTCTTTAGTTACAACTGAGCCCATAAATGGATCCCGTTTAGCAATTGCCAACAAACTATCCTCTAGTACTTTGGCATCATCCTTCAGTTTTAACTGTTGCTCTGCAATTGTATTGAATCTTGGGTCACTTTGCTGCAGTTCGCTAAAGCTCTTCATCAAGCTCTCTTGGTTATAAGAGAGTTTTATCAATCCGTGAATGATCTGACGCAAGGCTTCCAGATTCTGCATATCCATTTCCATCTCCATACCACTTTGCATCCCTTCCATTTCCTGCTGCATTTCCTGCATCTGCTTCAAAGCTTTTTGCTGACTTTGCTTAGCCTTAGACTTATTATTTTGTTCCAGCGACTTCTGACTATCATCTTGATTTTGCTGTATTTCTTTTGAGTCTTCTTCAGCAGGAAGTTTGTCATCTTTATTTAATTCCTGCCCGATTTTTTTGAGCTCCTCTATTTTCTCACTTGTCTTTTCAAAGTCCTCTTTTAATTGCTGTTGCTCTTTTGCCAGCTCTTGATTGTCTTTAGCCTCCTCGCCTCCCTTAGAGTCATCAGCTTTATCCTTTGATTGATTACCTTTATCATCTTTAGGTTGATCTTTTTTATTGTCTTTGCTCTTAGCCACGTCCTTCTCCTGACTAGGATTACTCTTTTGATTTTTATCCAAAGCTTCAGTCTTTTCTAAAATAGATTTTTGCTCTTCAACTTGTTGTTTCAGTTTTTCGATAGTGAGATCTAGCTTAGTTTCGTATTCTACTTGTTTAAAGAGCTCAAGCATACGGTCCAATTCTTTTTCCAGATTGTTAGTATTCTGGTTAAGCTTATCCAATAACTTTTGAATTTGAGATGCGTCTGAGTTTTCTTTCAGTAGTTTCTGGAGTTCTTCAAATAACTTTTTTGTTTCCTCATCAAGAACCTGATCCATAAGTTTTTGAATCTGTTCTGACTTTTCTTTTATTCTCTTGTCTTGTTCAGTGAAAGCATCCTTCTTATCCTGAAGAAGTTCATTTTGCTCCTTCATTTGCTCCACCATTTGATCGAGACTTTGCTTCTGCTGAATAATATCTTCCAGCATCTTTTTGTCCTGCCAATCCAGGTTTTGTTTTCCTTTTAGTTTCTGGTTAGCCTGTTCAATCTGATCTTGCAACTTAGTAGCCTTTGATACACTCTGTTCTATTTTCTGCTCTGTATCAGTACGTGATTTATTAATGTTTGTCAATAGATCATCTTCTGTAGGCACCTGAAAAGTATAGGTAGCAGATCTGGTTGATTTTCTTCCATTAACTCCATCATTGTCCCATACTTGCAGATAATATTCTAATTGTTCCCCAGCTTTTAGTTTAATAGAATCGAGAGACCAGTTAAAGAAGAAGTTTTGTTGCAGCTGGTTTTTAGTAATATCAATCTTAACAGTCTTTGTTAAAACGTCTTTTTGTTTTTCGTCCTTGATCTTAAAATGAAGAGCCAGATCTGTTGTTCCATAGTCATCACCAATGGCTCCGCTCAATATAACTCGCTGATAGAGAATGGAATCCTTAAAATTATTGACTGTTATTTTGGGGTATTCATCCTTAATAACATCCACCTGATATAATATTTTTTCTTTGTTAGTGGCCTTATCATTGGCTAAGATAATCTCGTATTGATCTGGGTCTCTAAATTGTTTACTGAACATAAATATTTGATTATCAGTACTTTGAAACTCTTTAGCTTGATTTTCTGATTTGAAATGAAGACTCGCTTTTTCCGTGTTGGTGGTATTTAAATTCCACTTAACAATAGTGCCTTCGGGGATTTGAAGATTGCCTCCATTATTGAGTTCGTCATTTTTGCGCTGAAGGTATCTTGGATAAGTAAGTTCAATATTAAATCTGGAAAGCTCAGGTCTGTTAAAGACACTAATCTCATAGCTATTGGAATAAAAACCTGCTGCCTCAAACTGAAAGTCAATGTTGCCACGGATATTATCATAGGTATAGGTGAATTTGCCATTGCCCAGATTATCCATCTTCAAACGAACCTGATCTGAAAGTATGTATACATTTTCTGGTAAAGCTTCACCTGCTAATTGCAATTCAAGAGTGAAGTCTTCATTGTAGAAAGCACTTAGCGATTTATTACCAATGGAAAATTTGAATGGCGCCTGAGGTGAGTATTGTTGATTAAAATGAATGATTCGATCTGTACTTCGGGTTAAAATTCCTTGATTGATCACTAGTATAAGGCCAATTACTCCCAGAGGGACCAACAGAAATTTTAAATACTTCTTGTTGCCAGAAATATCAATAACAGAATCAAATGATACCGGTTCAAATTCTTTGGCCTTCTGCTGAATGCTGGCATAGCCCAAATCGGAAGTACTTGTGGCAGATAATTGAATTAGGTTTAGCAACCGGTCTTTTACCGTGGGAATGGAATCACCAATAAGCTGCGCACTTCGTTCTTCGCCAATACCCTTTTTGCTAATCCACCAACGAATTGGATCTTTTAAAAACCGAAACAAGCAGAAAGCAATAAGGGCAAAGAATGTAAAGAAAAGCAGGAGTCTTGCCCAGTGACCCAGCCATAAAGAGTTTTCAAGTAATGCTGCTAATAGAAAATATACAAAGACAGACGATAGCGTAAGAATGGCACCACGAATAAAAATATTCAGATAATATTTCTTTTGAAATGACCTGATCTTCTCATGAATCTTTCCTACACCATTCTCCATAACTAGACAATATTTTGAAACATACTAAAGATACGTGCTGAGCTTTTTCTTGTCAACATACACTTAGTCCTCCTTCTTTTCAGTTGGCAGATGCCATTCATACTCTTTTTCGAAATATTCCATTACATGCATCTTCAAGAGTTTTTCCTGTTCGAGAAGATCAAAGTGCGGCAATTTCTTTATCATTTTCCAATGTGGCCACCCTTGTTTGTCGGTGCCCTCCAATTCATAATAGCCAGAAAGACTCAAGACTTTACAAATACCTATATGGATCAAATCTTGTTTTTCTTCCTTGCTAAAAACTTTTGTGCCCTGACCAAGCTCTTGCACTCCAATGAGAAAAAGCACTCCGTTAAGATCCTTGGGGCGTTTACCAATAATCTTTTCCAGCTCTATTAGCAGTGCATTCCAATTTCTCTCTTGCTCAAGATCTCGCTTAAACATGTTGAAGTTCCTCCCAGTACTCAAACGCTCTACGCAAGTGTGGTATTACAATAGTTCCGCCAACAAGAGTTGCTACACCCATGGCTTCATTTACCTCTTCTGTTGTAAACCCAACCTCTTTGCATTTACCTAAATGATACCTCACACAATCATCACAACGTAATACCAGTGAGCAGGTTAACCCGATAAGCTCCTTAGATTTTACATCCAGGTGTCCTTCGGCGTAAGCATTGGTGTCCAGGTTAAATATTCGTTTAATAATGAGACTATCTGAGTCCATGATTTTCTCGTTCATTTTGCTCCGATAGTCATTAAAATTCTTCACTAAGTCCATACCTTATTTTTAGTTCTTCTGAGATTAACAATCTTATTTAAATTCAAAGTTCAGTAACAAATATATTACTCCTTTGGCTATTTCAGTTTTTAGAGATGTTGTAAGAGATTTTGTCTCGTTATTCTTTCCCCAGTTTTGTTTTGCGTGTGAAGGCAATCTTGTCCACGGAGAAAATGGAATCTGTTCCGAATGTCTGTTAGATCTTCCTAAAACAGACTTCCATAATAATATTCATAACGAATTCTATCAAAAACTGGCAGGTCGTTTACCTGTTAAGTATGTGCTTGCCCAGTTTATGTTCAACAAACGAGGCAAGGTTCAAAAGCTCCTTCATCATCTAAAATATCGAAATAGACCAGAGATTGGTGTTGCGCTTGGTAGAGCTTATGGGAGTGTATTGCTCAAAGCAAATTATAAAACTGAATTTGATCTTATTATACCTGTGCCGCTCCATCCGATTAGGCAGCAGAAAAGAGGTTATAATCAGAGCCTGGAGTTTGCCAAAGGTCTTTCTGAAGCCATGAACATTCCATATGCAGATGATCTTGTCCAGCGAGTACTGCAAACAGAGACTCAAACAAAACACACAAAGCTCAAGCGGTGGCAAAATGTAAGTGAGGTCTTTAAGGTTGTAAACGAAGACCTCCTCAGAAACAAAAAGATATTATTAGTGGATGACGTAATGACTACAGGTTCTACCCTGGAGGCTTGTGGCAAAGTAATTCTAGATTGTAACATCACAGATATCAGTTTTACCTGCATTGCATCAGCTCGTTAATATTTAATTGTCTGTATAATCTCTATATAATATCAGTATAGAATTAACTTTCACTTTTAGAGTATTCATTAGGGATCAGAATACCAATCTAATGAAGAGCTAAATGCCGGTGTCAAGTATTATGTAAATTCTGTGTCGGTTTATTTATTGTCCGCTCTCTCCCTCCCCACTTTGTTCTTGCTTCAATCGTGTATTGACATGATTGGGGATTGTTAGGTAATAAACCTTCCTAAATCTAAGAAGGCTACTAACCTTTATAAATTCTATACTCAGAAAATATCTTATTCCTTAAATAGCTGGTATTGCTTTTCGAGTTGGTGCATCCAATACCATTTTAGCAATTGCATCGTTGAATGAAATATTATCTAGCGGCAAGTATAATATGGCATGATTGATGCCCTTGAATACTCAATTAAAAAACCAAAATGTGATTTTTAGGATTACAACTATTTATATTTGCTTTTCGAGTAAACTGATAAAACACACTTTTTAATCATAATTCAAATTCCTTCACTATGATGAGTTTTCTTCACCTCCTACAGATAACCACGCCTATTGAACCAGTTGCCGCGCCGCCTGAGGAACTTACTCTTGCCGCACTCTTGATGAAGGGTGGGCTGGTTATGATACCTATTTTATTTTTGTGGGCTGTTGCACTTTACCTTTTTATTGAACGCTATCTATATCTACGGGTGGTTACAAAAAATGGGAGCAATATGGTAAACCAGGTAAAGAAGGCTTTACTGGATGGAGATGTGAAGACAGCAAAAATGCATGCTGAAAAAGAGAACTCAGCCACTGGTAATATAATCTCAAGCGGACTTGAATTTGTTGGCAAACCGGTTAAGGATATTGAGGGCATCATGGAATCAGCAGCCAATATTGAGATTTCGGAGATGGAAAAAAATCTAGGCTACCTGGGTATTATAGCAGGCGTCGCTCCTATGCTTGGCTTCATTGGTACTATTAGTGGAATCATTCGTATTTTCTATAACATATCACTTTCTGATAATATTAGCATTGGTATTATAGCAGGCGGACTTTATGAGAAAATGATCACTAGCGGTTCAGGTCTTGTTGTTGGGGTGTTGGCTTATACAGCCTACCATTTGTTGAATCAAAAAATAAATCACTTCACCCTTCGTATGCAAAAGGATGTGTTTGAATTTGTTCGTTCCATTTTAAGTCCGGCAAAATGAAGCTTAGAAATAGAAGGCGTTTTGAGGCTGAGGTAGCAACGTCATCATTGAATGACATTATGTTCTTTTTGTTACTTTTTTTTCTCATCGTTTCTACCGTTGCAAATCCTAATGTCATTAAAGTTTTGCTGCCTAAGTCGCAGGCAACAAAAGTTTTAAATAAACAGCAGATTACACTTACGGTAAATGAAGAGAAACATTATTTCATTAATAAACTTGAAGTACCATTTGACAGATTGGAGCCTGAGCTTGTAAAGGCTTGTGAAGGTGTACCGGATCCAACAGTTGTAATCAGGTTACCACATAACCTGACTATTCAGGATTTGGTTGACGTGATGCAAATTGGTGCCAACCATAAAATTAAGATGGTTTTAGCAACGAGAAATAAATGATAAATTAGCTTCTGGTAATTTCAATTACCAGGAGCCACTACTTCCACCACCTCCAAAACTTCCTCCGCCACCAGAGAAACCTCCGCCACTGCTTCCAGAGGACCATCCGCTGCCAGTACCTCCTCCGAAGAATCCACCGGAAGACCATCCGCTTCCGCCAATTCCCCTCTTATTATTCTTCATCTTTTCACCCATTCTCTTACCCCAAGGTGTTTTACCAAGTATGATTTTTAAAATAGGAAAAGCAATGGCATAAATTGTAAGGATTACAACGCCACCAGAAACACCCATAATTACCATGGGAAATATGGCATAAAATGGGATAAGGAATACATACAAAAACCAGCCTCCACAACCCGGAACTAATAGACCCAAAAAAGTAAACACACCTAATATTCCAAAAATGAATGCACCAATAAGTAATCGTTCACCAAGGCTAAGATTGGTTGAACTTAAACTTTCATCATCTGCTTTATACTCTCCGCCAATGGCTTTTATCATAGTGTCAACTCCGGCTTGAATGCCAGCATCAAACTCATCGTGTTTGAAATAGGGAACAATTTCATTTCTGATAATTCGACTGCAGATAGCATCTGGTAAAACTCCTTCTAACCCTTGGCCCGTTTCGATACGCATTTTATGATCATCAACGGCGATAAGTAATAAAGCTCCATTGTCTTTTTCTTTTGTACCGAGCTTCCACTTTTCTGCAACACGAAGAGAATATTCTTCTAAACTTTCATCGCCTAAGGTTGACACTATAAGGATAGCAATTTGATTGCTGGTAGAATCTTCAAATGTCTTTAACTGATTTTCGAGACTCTCTAATTTTTGAGTGGAAAGAACATGAGCTTCATCATGCACGCGTACACCCCATAATTCTGGTATAGGTGTTTGACCAAAAGCACTAAGCTGAAAAAGTATGAATGCAAGAATAAAAAATCTCTTCATTTAAAATGGATCATTTTAATTTCATTATTTATCATCACCACGAATCACTCGAGCCACCTCCGCCAAAGCCGCCTCCACCGCCAAAGTCACTGCCTGAACTCCATGATCCACCACTGCTACCACCACCAAAACCACCAATGAATCCACCGCCGCCTGACATAAAACCACCACCTCCACCGCGTCTTCGACTAGCAGCAATAATGATAATGACAATAACAATTATAATGGTCGTTAATGGTGATCGAGATCGTCTGAACTTTTTACGTGAGGGTATGGGGTTGTCATTTTTATACTCACCCTTGATGGCTTTCATTATAGCTGTGACACCGGCCTTCACTCCGTTATCATAATCGCCTTGTTTGAAGAATGGTACTATTTCATTTCGATTAATGCGACTAGACAATGCATCAGTTAGTACACCCTCAAGTCCATAGCCTGTTTCAATCCGTACTTTTCTATCGTCAATTACAATCAGAAGAAGCACGCCATTGTCTTTATCTTTTTGGCCAAGCTTCCATTCCTGATGAGCAACTTTTATAGCATAATCTTCAAGTGCTTCTCCATTTAAAGAAGGAATAATTAATACAGCAATTTGATTGGATGTTGAATCACGTTCAGCCTTAAGCATCATCTCTAATTCGCTCTTAGCGGATGAAGACAAAACGTTAGCCTCATCATGCACCCATATACCTCCATGCTGAGGAACAGCTAATTGACCAAAAGCAAGGACGGGTAAAAGTGCAATGAGGTTAAAAAATCTTTTTAGCATAAAAGCCGAATTATGATTTTAGGAACTAATGATTTATTAAATGAAAATGAAATAACTATTCTATTCGAAGGTCATCTCTTAATTCATTTACATCGTCATGAGTAATAGTAAATCCTTTTTCAAGAAGAAGCTCACCACATCGTTTAATAGCACCTTCAAGTCCCTCAACTATTTTTCCTAACCGGATTTGATTCACTAGGTCGGCAACAATGTTATCCCAAAGTTTTTGATCTACTACTTTACTGATTCCACGATCAGCCATAACAATAACTTCGCGTTCGAAGAATGAAATAAAAATCATTATACCGGTACGATGCCTGGTATTGAAAACTTCTTCTTCCAGAAATGCGCTTTCAGCTTTGCGGTGTGTGGAGTGATTGAGGTGTTTTTGATTTATGAGAGCTCGCATTACCAAGGGAAAAAATTGAGGAATTGCAGCCCCAATAACACCGCCAAGAATTACTGCCATCAACATAAAGATGGGATCGTAATATAAAGTAACACTACTATCATGAATACTATACCTATCGAGCAGTATCATAATAATAAAAGCGAGCGAAGCTCCTATCAGGCTGCCTTTATAATTGGCACTTGAGTAATAACCGCTTTTCTCAACGATAACGGGTACAATCTCCCCCGATATTTTTTGTTCAGCGTCTTTCACAGCAGCTTTTATTCGCTGCAGATCGCTATCGGTAAATCTCTTTTTGAGGTTCATATTCTATAGGTTGCCTTCAAAGATAGCGAAGGCATTTTCATTTCACTACGATTCAGAAATTTGTACTTAAAAGTCTGGAGACGTAATTCTCTTTGCTTTAGTTCTTTTTAATTGCGCTACAATTAGAAAGCTTACAATAAAGAGCAATAACCACGATGTTACTTTGCCAGGGTGAACAAGCTTCCAGTTATTGGCCTGGTTTGGATATTGCCAGGCTCCAAAGAAGGTAGCAAAATTTTCGGCCAGCCAGATAAAGAACCCTGTCAACAAAAAAGCAAGCAGCACCGGCATCGAGAATTCCCTTCCGCCAACCACAAATGTTACCCTCGAACGCCAATACACAATTACTACGACAACCAGAATAATATATCTGAAATCATAAATAAAATGATGGGTAAAGAAATTCAAATATATGGTTGCGCCTATAAGTAGATTTATAATAGTTGATGGAAAACTTTTTAAATGAAGATCAAGTCTGCGCCAGGCCTGGGTAATATAGCTCGCAACGCTGGCATACATAAAACCTCCATAAAGCGGAACCCCATATACTTTTGAGTAAGCATCTCCAGGATAAGACCACGAACCCATCTTGATTTTAAAAATCTCCATTGTAGTACCCAGGATGTGGAAAAGACAAATTACTTTTAATTCATCCACTGTTTCGATCTTTATAATCCAAACCATGGCTACCTGCATAGCAAGGCAAAGAATAAGCATCACGTCGTAACGAGGAACACCCGGTACGGGGAGATAACGTGTAACCATAAGCATGGCAAGAATGAAAACAGCGAAGAAACATGAGGTAGCTTCCTGATAGACAAAGTCAAAAGCAACGGCTACCCAATTTGATTTTGAATAGCGGGTTAGAGATTTGATCACTACTTTTTAGTTTCTCGTCAACAACGGATCAGGCTTTACTTTGTTGCTTATCGAAGTTCACGTAGATAAAGTTGAATAGTGTTTTCCAATCCAAAATACAATGCATCGCTAATCAAGGCATGACCTATAGATACCTCATCCAGAAAAGGAATATTCTGTTTCAGAAATTTAAGATTATGAAGATCCAGATCATGACCAGCGTTAATACCGAGTTGTAATTTTTTAGCAAGCTCAGCGCTGGCCATGTACGGTTTTATAGCTGATTCTTTTTGAATAAGAAATTCTCGTGCGTATGGTTCGGTATATAATTCGATACGATCGGCACCAACAGCTGCTGCTCCCTCTACCATACGGGGAGATGGATCTACAAATATAGAAACACGAACACCGAGAGATTTAATTTCGCCAACAACATCTTTCAGAAAAGATGCATGTGTAAGTGTATCCCAACCGGCATTTGATGTAATGGCATCCGGGCCATCAGGCACTAGGGTAGCCTGTGCGGGTTTAGTCTCGCTAATTATTTTAAGATACCGTTCATCTGGATAACCTTCAATGTTAAATTCAGTTGTAACAACATCTTTTAATTCAATAACATCTGTATATCTAATGTGACGTTCATCTGGACGGGGATGCACAGTGATACCCTGTGCTCCAAACCGTTCACAATCCAACGCTGTTTTTATCAGGTCTGGATTATTTCCGCCACGGGCATTTCGGAGTGTGGCAATTTTATTAATATTGACGCTTAGTCTGGTCACACAGTGTTTTTATAAGTTGAAAAACGGAAGGCCTTAAATTTGGTTCGAAATTAATATTAACTCAAAAATTATTATGAATCTTAAGCAACAAATTGATAACGACATCAAGAAAGCGATGTTGGCAAAAAATAAAGAAGAACTGGACGCGCTACGAAGTATTAAGTCAATGATTCTTCTGGCCGAAACAGAAAAAGGTGTATCTGCTGAAATTTCGTCAGATACTGAGTCAAAGCTTTTGATGAAAGCCGCGAAACAACGTAAAGAGTCAGCGGATATTTTCCAACAACAGAACCGTCAGGATCTTGCGGAGAAAGAACTGGCTCAATTAGAAATTATTAGTCGCTATCTGCCAAAACAGCTTTCGGTAGAAGAAGTGACAGGAATTATCAAAACTATCATTGAAGAGGTTGGAGCTAAGGGGCCTCAGGATATGGGTAAAGTTATGGGCGTTGCTACCAAGAAATTAGCCGGACAGGCAGATGGAAAAGTTATAAACGAGATTGTAAAAAAACTTTTGACAGCTTGAGCATAGCCGACATTTTTTTAGGAATAGTCATTCTCATTGGAGCTTATCAGGGTTACAAAGAAGGTTTTCTAATGTCATTATTTTCTTTGTTTGCAATAATCTTGGGTGTTCTTGGTGGTTTCAAATTAATGGGCGCCGGTATGATTTTGCTTGCTGATAAATTTAATGTAGATAAGACCGTATTACCATATATATCATTCGCAGTGATCTTTATTATCATTGTAATTGTTGTTACGCTGATAGGTAGGGCGATTCATGCATCCATTGATAAAAACTTTTTGGGTAGAGTCGATCAGGCTGTGGGTGGCGTGTTGGGTTTACTGAAGATGGTATTCATGTGTAGTGTGCTTATCTGGCTTGTTAATTCGTTGAAAGTTTCGGTGAAGCCTGACTGGATTGAAAACTCGTGGCTTTATCCTAAAGTTGCCGTGTTTGCACCAAAGCTGACAAACCAGATTGGTAAATTGATACCACTGTTTAAAGATGTATTTTAATTTGTAAGCGTATATCCGGTATTTGATTTTATTCTTTCATTCTGATCAATTTTTTACTTACTTATCACATAGAATTTACAGACGATGGCAATTCAGATTAAAGAGGAAAATAAATTCAATTTTGTAGATGAAGGTGAGGGTCCTGTCTTATTACTCCTTCATGGATTATTCGGAGCATTAAGTAATTGGGAAGGTGTTGTTAACAGATTCTCTAAAAACTTTCGAGTAGTTATTCCCATGTTGCCCATTTATGAGATGCCTATTCGCGAAGCGGGGCTTGAGGGACTTCGGAAATATGTTGAAGAATTTGTAGCCTTTAAGAAACTGGACAACATGATTGTGATGGGTAATAGCCTGGGTGGGCATATTGCTTTGATGTATACATTGAAGAACCCTCAGCATGTAAAAAAAATCATCCTTACCGGAAGCTCGGGTTTGTTCGAAGACTCTATGGGAGGATCTTATCCGAAAAGAGGCAATTATGAGTATATAAAAGAGCGTGTATCATATACCTTTTATGATCCGAATGTGGCTACAAAAGAATTGATAGACGAAATATTTGAAACGACGAATAGCATACCTAAATGTTTGAGAATTGTTGCCATAGCTAAGTCTGCACAACGTAATAACATGGCTGATGAAATTCCGAATATAAAGGTGCCTACACTTTTAATCTGGGGGTTGAATGATACTATTACACCGCCCATAGTAGCGCACGAGTTTAATCGCTTAATACCGAATTCTACACTTAAGTTTGTTGATAAATGCAGTCATGTGCCGATGATGGAACATCCTGAAAAATTCAATGAACTTGTTGAAGACTTTTTGGTTACTTGATGTACCCTTAACATTATTTATGAAAAGATTCCCCGCCCATTAGTACCACATTCATGAAGATCACCTAAATTTCATTTTATGATCGCCGAAGACTTGGTAAACCACATGATTCCTCCTTTAAAGGAGACTGATGATGCGCATAAAGCAATTGTGTGGATGGAGGAATTTCGATGCAACTACATGCCCGTTGTGGATGATGGAAAACTAATGGGATTTCTATCAGAAGAAATTATCCTGGAAGCCAATGACATTGAAAAGCGTGTAAAAGATTTTGATCTGGCTGGTGTAAACTGTTACGTACATCTCGATACACACTTCTACGATATTTTAAAAGTTGCCACAGATAATAAGCTTCCAATGGTGGCTGTGCTAAATGAAGACGAAAGCTATTGTGGTGTAATCACTGTTCAAGATACTCTTACGTCCTTTGCGCAAACCGCTGCAGTTCAATTACCTGGCGGAATTTTGGTTCTCTCTATGAATCATATAGATTATTCGTTGGCCGAAATAAGCCGTCTCATAGAAGAGAATCATGCTAAAATATTAAGCAGTATACTTAAAGAAGATCCATTAGATAATGGTAAGATCAGGCTTACCTTAAAAATCAATCAACTCGACTTATCCAGAATAGTAGCTACGCTTGAGAGATTTGGCTACAGAGTTATTGGCCGCTATCAGGAATCGCGACCCGTTGGCGATGAGAAAGAACGTATCGATATGCTTTTACGCTATCTCGATATTTGATAACCTTAATGTCCTGAATTTAATTTTTTTAGATTGGAGTACCCTTTGTACCTTTAAAGTACATAGCTAAAACTATACTATAAAAATTAAAATTATCAGTATGAAAATTGGTGTTCACGGAAAAGAATTCAACCGCCAGTCAGCACCATTTATTGAAAAGATTTTTACTGTACTCCATACGCACGGCGCAGAAGTTTACGTCTCAGCTCCCTTCAGCAAATTTCTCAAGGCTTCTAATTTTAAGAAGTTCAAATTCAAGGTCTATCACCCGGAAGAAAATCTTAAAAGTTTAAAATGTCTTATCAGTGTTGGTGGTGACGGAACTTTACTTGAATCACTCACCCATATTGGCAAAACAGAGACCCCTATTCTTGGTATAAATACCGGGCGACTAGGCTTTTTGGCAACAATAAGTCGTGAAGAAACAGAGCAAGCTTTAATTGAAGTGCTGAAGAGCAACTACATTTTGGATCAGCGAGCTGTTTTAAGCATGCAGTCCAACAAAGAGATTTTTGGTAAGCTCAACTTCGCCTTGAATGATTTTACACTTGTAAAAAAGGACACTTCGTCCATGATCACTATTCATACATACATTGACGGTGAGTTTTTAAATTCATATTGGGCAGATGGTATAATCGTTTCATCTCCTACGGGCTCAACAGGTTATTCACTGAGTTGTGGTGGACCATTAATTTTTCCGCGTTCAGGAAATTTTGTGATAACCCCAGTTAGCCCTCATAACCTGACTGTACGACCAATTGTTGTGTCAGATTCATCTGAGATATCGTTTGAAGTTGAGGGAAGAAGTAAAAAATTCCTGGTCTCACTTGACTCAAGAATAGCGACCGTCGATAATTCAGTTAAGCTAATAATTAAAAAGGCAGATTTTAAGGTAAACTTAATTCAATTAGAGGGTCACAATTATTTTAAAACCCTGAGGCAAAAGCTAAATTGGGGTCTCGATATTCGAAATTAAATTTGTTACATTTGTAGTTCACTGATTTTTAACCACTTATTTCAAAATGGAAATGAGAAGACTTATTTACTTGGTATTGGCTGGGGTGCTGTTATTCGGCAGTGTTGATTTGTATGGCCAAATGAATAGAAGAAGCATAAAGAGAAACAACAAGCGAATTTCAAGTTTTCGAGGTAAAAAATCATGGTTCAGTAAAGAGAAGCGTTATAATGCTATAGGATTCAATGTTAGTGCATTGAATTATTATGGAGATTTGGCTCCTCGTCCAAGTCGTTTTAGTACAGATATTTCATTCACTCGGCCGGCTTTAGGTATTTCGTTTACTCACCGTTTTGGGCCACGCTATTCATTAACAGGTATGTTTATGTATGGAACCTTAAAGGGTTCTGACAAGGCATCTGCAAGTAAGGGTGATGCTGAAAATGGAGTATTCAGGTATGATCGGAATCTTTCTTTTAGAAACAGAATTAAAGAATTGTCGGTAGTGGCGACTTTCGATTTGTTTGATAATAACTCTACCTACATCAGCAGAGTAAAATGGACACCATACGCCTTTATTGGTATTGCTCTTTTTACCAATAACCCTAAAGGACAAGTTCCTGAATATGAGCTTGATGGTGTGACAAAATTTCCTAATCACGGTAAATGGGTTGAACTTCAACCGCTAGGCACTGAAGGACAAGGCCATAACCTGCAAAAAGGCGACGTTAATTATGGGATTAAAAAATATCATAAGATTCAGCCCGCTATACCATTTGGAATTGGTGCGCGTTATAGATTCAATGAAGTGATAGACTTTTCTGCAGAAATTGGATTCCGTTACACCTTTACAGATTACATTGATGATGTAAGTAAAAATTATGTAGATCTGGGTGTTTTTGGAAATAATGAATTAGCCAAAGCAATGTCCTATAGATCGAATGAAGTTGTAGCTCCCACTTATTCATACGTAGGGGTTGATGGAAAAACGTATAATGTATTAGCGGGCTACGGAAGTGAATTCAAGGAGAACTGGAGAGGAAATAAAAATAATAGAGACATATACATGGTGACAACCATAAAGGCGACATATATCATAGGCAAAACATTCCACCGCGCTAAATTCAGATAATGCGTTTTCAGGTAAGAGGCATTTTACTGTTAATAACTCTGAGTGCCATAGTTGGTTCAGCGCATGGTCAGCGTTCTGAAATTGGCTTTGGGCTTGGCACATTTAACTATACAGGTGATCTCGCCAGAACGTATGACTTTAGAAATTCTAAACCAGCGGCCACACTTATTTATAGAAGCAATCTCAGTAAAATCATAAGCTTTCGAGCATCATTTACAAGTGGCAAACTTGGAGCGACCGATCGCAGACAGCCCTTTACAGCGCATTCATCATTCAACATTTTTATTTTAGAGGCTTCAGGCGCTTTTGAATATCATTTTTTGAACTGGCGTGATGACAAACAAATGAGACGGTTTACACCCTACATGTTTGCAGGCTTGGGCATTTTTGCCATGTCTGGTGTGGCAGATAAAGGTAAGGCAGAGTATAGTAATGTACAGAGCTGCATCCCTTTTGGATTAGGTATGAAATATGTGCTCAACCCCAAATGGTATGTTTCTCTTGAATTTGGAATGCGCAAAACATTTTTTGATTATTTAGACAACCTCTCTAGCATTGATAGCAGAAAGAAGAGTTACAATTATGGAAATGCTTTCGATAAAGACGCTTATTATTTTTTAGGGGTAACCTTAACCCGCACTTTTTACACCATCCCATGTCCTACCAGCCCCTATAAATAAATAGAATTAACAAGCCTTGTCTGAGGGCATTCGAATAAAAAAATTAATTTTGAGCCCTTGTGCCATTTTCAAAAGAACATATAGACCTTAATAATTTACCCAGCCACATTGCCGTTATCATGGACGGTAATGGACGTTGGGCTAAGAAGAAAGGAGCCATGCGCATTTTTGGCCATCGTAATGCCATTCAGGCAGTAAAGGATGTGACCGAAAGCTGCGGTGAATTGGGTATAAAATATCTTACACTCTATGCCTTCTCAACAGAAAACTGGTCAAGACCTAAGGAAGAGGTTGATGGTTTGATGGAACTGCTGGTGAGCACCATTAAGCAGGAGATTAAGACCTTGATGGAGAACAACGTAAGGCTGATTACAATTGGAAATACTGCGCATTTGCCGGGTGATTGTCAGAAAAACCTGGTTTGGGCAATGGATAAGACTAAGGACAATAAAGGTCTTACACTGATTTTGGCGCTAAGTTACAGTGGCCGTTGGGAGATTGTGGAAGGTATAAAAGCACTGACAGCAGACATTCAGAGTAATAAAATCAAAGCGTCAGAAATTTCTGAGAAGCTATTTGAAAACTATTTACAGACTTCTGGCATCCCAGATCCAGAGTTGCTTATCAGAACGAGCGGTGAGATGAGGGTTAGCAATTTCTTGTTGTGGCAGATAGCGTATACAGAATTTTTTATCACGCCAACGTTATGGCCAGATTTTAGGAAAGAGCATTTATACGAAGCCATTCATGCCTATCAGAAACGAGAACGCAGGTTTGGAAAAACTAGTGAACAATTGAACCCGGTAAGTTGATGCGGAAATTTTTATTAATTACAGTTCTTCTATTTGTTGCAGTAAACTCATGGGCTCAGTTCAGAAAAAGCAGAACAAATACCGTAGTTGGAGAAAGCTCATTAAATTATGCAAACCCTGCTGAATACACCATTGCCGGTATTGAAGTTACAGGTTTAAATATTCTGGATAAGAATGCCATGATTTCATTAACAGGTCTTCGTGTTGGTGATAAAGTAAAAATTCCTGGTGACGGAATATCAGGCGCCGTTAGGAAAATGTGGAAACACGGACTTGTTGGTGATGTGACCATTAAGGTCTCTAAGATTGAAGGCACCAATGTTTACCTTACTATTATTTTAGCGGAAAGACCTCGCTTAACTTCTTTTTATTTTACAGGGATAAACAAGTCTAAAGAATCTGGTCTCAAAGACGATCTAAAGCTTATTCGTGGAAAGATTGTTACAGATGCCATGATCAGAAACACACAGCTGGCAGTAAAAAAGTATTTCGTAAAGAAAGGCTTTCTGAATACAGAAGTAAAAATTACGCAAGAGAAAGATACGCTGCATCAGGATGGATTAAAACTCAGAATTGCAGTTAACCCAAAATCAAAAGTTAAGATCAACAGAATTTACTTTGAAGGCAATGATGCATTTGAAGATGCCGTGCTGCGGAAGAAATTTAAGAAGACAAAAGAACGACCTCGCTTCACTCTACACAGAACATTACTCACGGAGTTATTTACGATTAAGCCGAAGGAATTTTTCACATCCACTCGTGATGTAACATGGAGAGAAACCAAAGAATTTATTAATGACAATGTTAAGCTTAATATCTTCTCAGCATCAAAATTTATAAAAACAGATTATGATGAAGATAAGAAGCTCCTCATAGATTTCTATAATTCAAAAGGCTATCGCGATGCTGAGATTATAAGTGATAGTATCTATCGCTATAATGATAACTCAATCAATATTGATTTTAAAATTACAGAAGGACC
>DATJHZ010000102.1:0-3690 GCA_035493595.1 Cyclobacteriaceae bacterium
TCCTGGATATTTTTTAATCCGGTAGAATGATGTTTCTTCTGATTGACAGTTTTAAGTTCTGCAGATTTCTTTCTCCCGATACCATCATCTATAATGCTCACACGAAGCTGACCGTTTTCCTGTCGAAAAGATAACGTGAGATGCCCGGGAGTTTCCTTATAGCGTAAGCCATGCCACACCGCGTTTTCAATGTATGGTTGAATGAGCATAGGAGGCAACATCACGGATTCGGCATTGATGGCTTCATCCATAATAATTTCATATTCAAACTTATCGCGAAAACGGTAATGCTCTAGTTTCAGATAGAGTGTGAGAATCTCTTGTTCTTTGCTGAGAGAAATAAAATCTTCCTGTGAATTTTCAAGCACAAGTCGCATCAACTGTGAAAATTCCGCTAGAAATTTATTGGCCGTGCGCTCATCTTGCTGGGCAATGAAATGATTCACGGAATTCAATGCATTGAAAATAAAATGCGGATTCATCTGACTCCGCAATGATTTCAATGCCAGCAATTGATTGGCAAGTTTGCTGGCCTGCGCATTTTTATAAATGAAATAAGACGTTACTGCAATAATGAGAATGATACCGAGCAAACCATAGATTATGAGTTGCTGCCTGAATACAGTTTCTTTCGCAATGGTTTCATCACGCTGACCAATGGTAATGTATTTGGAGAGTTCTTCAATATCTTTTTGTTTCTTAATCAGATCAGACTTCTCAATGAGCCGATGCTGATTTTGTTTTTCCATACGATCGACCGCTGAGCTGTATTTTTTATAAGCATTGATAGCTCGATCACTTCTTCCTTTTTTCTCATACAAATCTGCCAGCGATAGAAAAGCTTTGGCCTGATCTTGTGGATTGTTAATGGTATCTGCAATGAGAGCAGCTTCTTCAAGTTCTTTAATGGCAGAAGTTGTTTCACCCTTAGCGACAAGCGCTTTGCTTAATTCAACTTTGTCTTTAGAAACTTCAGCAAAATTATCTGCTTGTGTATTATATTCTATAGATTGATTACGCAGATCAATCTCGTCATCGTATCGTTGCTGCTGTACGAGTACATCCGAAATTGCTTCTTTTGTTTTTACGTTAGAGGCAATATCCTCCTTCATGATTTTAGGAGATTGGTTTTTTTGAATAATAAAACCATTACTAACAGAATTTTGATAAAGTCCCTGTGCCGCATCTACTTTATCTGTTCGTGCATAAATCTTGGCTTTCTGATTTTGAATTCTTGACGACAGCGTTTCATTTAACGACGAAGAAATTTTGCGACGCTCTTCCAGCACAGACAAGGCTTCATCATATCTCCCCATCTGATAGTAGACTTCGGAGATATCAAGCTTGCGTTCCGTTTTTTCTGTGTTATTTGATTTGAGTGCCAGTGCTTCCTGAAAATATTGCAATGCCTCTGTATAACGGTTCAACTTCAAACTCGTATTGCCCAAACCTCGTAGTGATTCACGGTAGTCTTGCGTGTTGGAGTAGGTGGGCTTTAATTTCTGATTAGCTTGTGAGAAGTTTTCAAACGCAAGCTTCCATTCTGAAATGCCCTCGTTAATTTCACCCAGCAGCACATAGCATCTCCCTTCATTATAAACATCCTGTTGAGCAATGCTCAGGCCCAGCGCTTCTTTAACTTTATTCAAAGCCTCGGCAGTATTCTCGTCTTTAATAGATCTGGCATCTTCAATCACATCATCTACGCTGCCTTGCGACTTGGACTTATAGCGTTTATAAGAGTTCTCCTGAGCCAGAACAGGTAGTGTGAGGCAAATTAATAGGATGCTACTAAAGATAATATGGATCGTTTTTATATTCATTCCTCACCAAGTTAACACTTTATTAATTTCCATTTTTAGCATCCTTACACTGAAAATAAGCCTTTACTAAGTCGGGTGATCGGTTAACCTAACGGCAGGGCGCCTTCACTAAGTCTGGATATTTCTTCTATTATTTTCTTGTAAAATTTACAGAAACAATAAACGTATGGATACTCAGATGACCAGAAGCCGGATCTTCAGTAAGATGCTCGCTTTTACCCTGCTAATTCTTTTTATAACCAGTTGTGAAGCACGTTCAGCTTCAACGGCAAGAGCAGAGAAACCAGGTGACGGAAATGAACAACGCATTATGCTCGCTCTACTATTAGATACCAGTAATAGCATGGATGGACTTATCGATCAGGCAAAATCGCAGCTCTGGAGAATTGTGAATGAGTTGGCTTCTGCAAAATGTCAGGATGGTGCACGGCCTTCTATTCAAATAGCATTATATGAATATGGAAACGATGGATTACCTTCTTCTGAAGGATATATCCGGCTTGTGAGTCCGCTTACCAATGATCTCGATGTTATATCTGAGAAACTCTTTGCATTGAAGACGAATGGAGGTGAAGAGTATTGCGGACAGGTCATTAAAGTTTCGTTGGCTCAACTGGCATGGTCATCATCAGAAGCGGATTTGAAAATGATTTTCATTGCAGGTAACGAACCTTTTACGCAGGGAGAGATTCCATATCA
The DNA here is from genome assembly GCA_035493595.1 of Cyclobacteriaceae bacterium. Classification (GTDB taxonomy): domain Bacteria; phylum Bacteroidota; class Bacteroidia; order Cytophagales; family Cyclobacteriaceae; genus DATCRE01. Next base: position 2,523 of record DATJHZ010000102.1, read on the forward strand.
ATCAGCTTGCGCGTTAGCAAAAGAAAAAGACGTTGTAGTTAATACTATTTTCTGTGGTGGCTTTGATGAAGGTGTTGGGACATCATGGAAGCGTGGTGCTGATCTTACTGGTGGAACGTACATGAGCATTGAGCAAGATCGTAAGACAGTTTACATTCAAACACCTTACGATGAAAAAATCTCTGCTCTTAATGATAAACTCAACGACACCTATGTCTATTATGGAAAATCAGGTTCTTCTAAGAAGGAATTGCAAATGAATCAGGATGTAAATGCTGAGCGTTATGGTAGCGCTAATAAAGTTGAGCGCGCTGTTTCGAAGAGTTCGCATGCATACTCTAATTCTACATGGGATCTGGTTGACGCCGCCAAAGATGATGAGAAAGTAATCACCAGAACCGACGAAGCATATTTGCCAGAGGCCATGAAAGGGATGAACGAAACACAACGTAAAGCTTACGTGCAAACAAAAGCAAAAGAGAGATCAACAATACAAGCTGAAATTCAGGTGCTCAATGAAAAAAGAAAACAATACATAGCAACTCAGGCTAAGCCAACGGACAAGGAGACTTTAGACGCTGTCATGATCAATGCAATAAAAACACGTGCAAAGACAAAGAAGCTAAGTTTTTAAATTAGGACTGTAGCTACTATCCTCTGTCTCAATCATAATGTTATTTTTTTTGCGACCAATTTCTAAATTTCAACTTCATCAATAATTATAAAGGGGAGCTGTCTAATTTGATAACTCTCTTTGTTATTATGAATAACACTCATTTGTAAAATTCTGATTGGCAATCTGATATCATGGATAAAATATCTTGTTATAACATATAATAATATTTCAAAATAAATATTCACAACCCGTTACTTCCCAATATCAATATTTTCATATATTTGTATCGTTATGAAAACAACAGTCATTATCGCCATGTCGTCAGTCCTGCAGAACAAGCGTTTTGCATGGAACTGTATTACCCGGGAGAATGATGTGAATCTATGATGAGAAATCAGACACAACAATATCGAGCCCGGGTTTTAACCCGGGCTTTTTTTTTGCCACAACCTAAGCTGAATATAAAAATGACAATTGAAAACAAATCACATTTAATAAAGAGAGACCTCATCAGAGCCTTTGCTGCTTTTGATGCCTGGTTTGATAAAGACG
>DATJHZ010000103.1:0-23556 GCA_035493595.1 Cyclobacteriaceae bacterium
TGAAAAGCTAAACGAATAATTGCTTTAGCTAAATTACTAGAATTCGTACGAGCATTGAGTTTAAGAATCCCCTCCGAATTCGGATTCCACAGTGAGGGAACCGTTTGGGAAGGGCTCTCAATTGCATTAATTGTGTCGTGAATACCCGAAATTTTCCAAACATCCTTGTCTAAATAATATTGCGTCCATTTTTTTACTCCAGGTAATAAATAGTTTTTCAAATCATTTAATAAAGCCCGAGGGCTTATCGCACTTGAGTATGTTGATTGCTCATTAATAAATGAATGGATTAGGCTGATAACAATATTTACATCTTTAAAATATTCGGAAATCAGTTTTTCACTTTGTTCATCTATTGATAATTGATTTCCAGTCACAATAATTTCTAATCTTTTAACCGCTCTTAGGATTAATTCATTACTTGGAAAGTCACACCATGATTGAAGCCATATACAAATATTCTTGGTAGCAACATCATTCTTGATTAGCTGCTCGAACCCTTCCAAAGTAGTATGATTGGTAGTTTCTTTATTACAAAGACGTTCAAATTGATTTACCGTAATTTCTTTTTTTACTTTAATGGCTCCCTCGGGAAGTATAATCTTGAATCTCCTAGGTGGAGTACTTTTTTCAGGATCATTTACTGACAACCATGCAGCAAGACTTTTCATTGTCTCATCCAAAGGTGAGATCTTTCCACGTTGAGATTTGTCAATCGAGCAGGCAGCATCACTGAAATCAGTTGTTTGTTGCTTTACCTGAATATTCTCATAAATGCCATTAGCTTTGTAAATTACAATATCGTCCCAATTGGAGATCTCTCCCTGTTCACTACCGATACTTATATCATGAGGCCTTCCATCAATGAAGGAAGTTAGCATTGTTACAATATCCCTAGTAACTATTGAAAAACTGAATTTATCAGTCTGATTTAGACGTAATTTTTTTAACACTGAAGAGGGTTTATTTATTGGTTTTTATAAATTTAATTTAATAAGAATGATTGTAAAAATTACAGCAGATTATTTCAAATACATTTCAATAATTAATTTTTGTAGGCAATGAATGAATTCATTCACTATTGATCTCCAAAACTAGGGATTATTCCCTGTTCCTTGCCCTTGTAGGTACAATCAATTCACAAACATCAACATCAAGAGCAATAGCCATTTCACGCAACACTTTTAAAGATGGCTGCTGTTCATTATTACAAATTCTTGTGATAGTGTTTGGAGTCTTGCTAACCATCTTAGCAAATTCTTTATGGCTGATCTCCTTATCTGCAAGTACTACGCGTAATCGGTTTATCTTTTCTTTTTCAGGCATCAGTTCATCCTTTTTAGGAATTATTAAATCCTAATTTAGGATTATTCTTCAATTCATCAAGTTCTAATTACATGGTTATCAATGTATTATGTTTTTTAATAATCCATAATACGTATTATATAATATTAAATATGTATCTTTAAATACGTATTATAAATCAATAAATATTTTAAAACTAAAGAGTCATGAAGCTGAAAAAACTGAATGTTCAATTACTTAAACTTCCATCCGACATAGAGTTTGTCCTGTTTTTAATCAAGGAAGAATTAAAATCAAATCGTCTTCTCAACAGTCTCACCAAGATTGGCTTTGATGACAGTCATCACAGATCAGATTTCAGCACCATGATCCTCGCAACGCTTGGATTTGAAGAACGTACGGACGAACTCTATGAATTTTATTTCAGGCTTTTAGATGATTACTGCAAAAAGATTGAAGCTGATAATAAGAAAATTGTCAAAGCAGCCTTTAATCTATATGTAGACCTGACTATTGAAAAGCGTAAACGTCTTACAAAAAATTAAACTCAATTAAAGAATTTAAACTGAGTTTACTTTGTTGCCTTTTCATAAGTGTTTTTCAACCTAAAACCATACGTTTATGGCCTCTACTATAGAAACAGGCCACGCAAAAAATGTGGCAAACTTTGATGAGTTAATTAGCTTCTGCACCGGTTACGGCGTGGCTTACAACCCCAGCAAAGCATCAATTAAACTCGCGGCCCTGAGCACGCTGCTCACAACAGCACAGGCATCGCTCGCAGCCCAAAAAGCAGCGAAGACATCACTTGATAACGCAACCAACGCACGAGAAATCTCCTTCAAGCCATTAAAGAAACTGTCAACAAAAATTGTCAACGCCCTCTCGGCAACTGATGCCGCCAGGCAAACCGTTGAAGACGCCAACACGGCCAACCTAAAAATTCAAGGCAGGCGCGCTAAAGCCAAAGCAACTGCCCTGCCCCTCAAAGAAGGTGAAACAGCAACGCCTGATACCAGCATCTCCGTTGCGCAAACCAGCTTCGATAGCCAGGTAGATCACATGGCCAAGCTTGTTCAAACCCTTACATCAGAAACACTCTACAAGCCCAATGAAGTAGAACTGCAGGTAGCAACGCTAAACACTATACTCACCGATCTTAAGAATAAAAACAAAGCCGTTATTACCGCTGCTGCCGCAGCAAGCAACGCCCGTATAGCCAGAGACAAAGTGCTCTATACTGAGAGCGCTGGCTTGTATGATGTAGCACAGGCCGTCAAGGCCTACGTAAAATCACTGTTTGGTGCAACAAGTCCTCAATACAAGCAGGTAAGCAAAATCAAGTTTACAACAGCCAGGTAAATTCATAAAACAAACAGCGTAAACCATAAACCTTCGGGCGTAAAGTATAAAACACCCGGAGGTTTTTTAATATCATGCAGAGAGTTTTTAAAATGTAGCACAGGGTTTTATAAATGAAGCGAAGTATTTCATAAAATATGCAGAGGGCTTTATAGACTTTGCATTGCACTTTTAAAATCTGTCACGGAGTTTCTTATAACTTGCAAAATATTTCATAAAGGTTAAGGAGCATTTCTAAAATTTCGCAAAGCGCGGCACATCAAATACGCTTCAAGCTTTGTGGATGTTTTCGATAATAATAGGTTGCCCCTCCGGGGCAAAAAAATAAATGCCTGCTGTTCTACAGCGAGGTTGCTCCGCTGGAGCAAAGTACGAGACATGTACGTGATAACGTTCTCCCTACTGGTGTCATTGAGCGGCAGTAGTGACAAAAAAACATGCGAGCAAAAGTTTCAGCTAATATTAAATGAAATACATTTTATGTTTCTGCACTGTTCTTATGGAGATCTCCTACTTCAAAACTATAAACACACATTAAAAAAAAATAGGCGCAAGATATCTTGCGCCTGTTTGATCTGTTCTACAATTCAAAAATTAACTCAATCTATTTTACTGAGCATCTTCACTTGATTCCTGACCATTTTCTTCAGCGCCGTCTTTTGCGCCTGATGATGGTTTTGTTTTCTTAACAGTTTTTTCAACAATTTTCTCAAGCGCACTAACAGCTTCTTGCAGTGGTTTAAGTTTAGTTAACAATTCGGCTTCTTCTTCTTTCAATTTCCGTAGCGCGTCAATAACTGGATTTTCTTTTGCCATACTTTCCTTAGCCATAAAATAATTTGTTTTGTTTAAAAGTCTTCTCTCCGGAAAAACCGGGGCGCAAAATACATTCAAAATTTTAAAATTAGCGTAAAGAATCTTCAACAATTTATTATCAAAAATTAGAGACGCACTATGCTCCGGCAACAATTTGTACGTCAAAGATTTACTCATTATCAGCGAGTCTAAAAGGTTAACTCTCTCCTATTTACAAGTTGAAACTCAACGTATCTTTCCCATCAATGTCATTCATAGAAGTTGTTGATATTTTCGCTGATAAATGAAGTATCCTGTAGAGTATCAGGTCTTTACTTTCAATAAAAAATGATTCAGCATTTTAGTGAGAATAAATTTCAACGGCATCAGAAATTTTACAACACATTCATTAATTTAGGCATCCCGTTTTCTTTCGAGGCTGATGGAAAAATTCTTTCAGTGTGTTTCTCAATTCACAAATCTTTCTCCGGAAAGTAAAGATGCACTTTCCGGTATTCTGAAACGCCTTGAGCTCCCAAAAGATCACGTATTAGTAAAGCCTGATACAATGTGCCAGCATATTTATTTTATAGAACAAGGATTAACCCGCACGTTCTATTATAAAGATGGCAAAGACGTTACAGACTGGATTAGCGCCGAGAATACCTTCGCATCGTCCATCATAAGTTTCATTACGCGCAAACCCGACAGACGCGGAATTGAATTGCTGGAACCTTCCATTCTTTACCCCATCCATCTCGATGACATTGAAGGCCTTTGCACCCGGCATCATGACATAGAACGTTTTGTAAGACACCTGGTAAGTTTTGGTCTCATCCAACTGCAGCAGAAATTTGATGCACTGCATTTTGAAACAGCCACCCGGCGCTATCAAACATTAATGAACACCAACCCCACCCTGCTGCAACGCGTGCCGCTTGGCATGATTGCCTCATACCTGGGCATCACACAGGAAACATTAAGCCGAATCAGAGCTCAGTGATTTTTTGATAATTATCAAAAGAAGAGAAATAAGGTGCTTCTACTTTTGGGTATCATTTTAAACCCTTAAGATTATGAACACAACACTTTGGATTATTCAAGGCCTTTTGGCATTTGCATTCTTTTATTCAGGCATCTGCAAATCGCTTATGTCAGAGCAATGGTTAATTACGCACGGGCAAACAGGCGTTGTAGGTTTACCTGCCTGGCTGATAAAACTTATCGGCATTTGTGAAATTCTGGGTACCGCTGGTTTCATCCTGCCCGTGTGGTTAAACATCCTCCCGATTCTCACGCCCATCACCGCCATACTATTCTGCATCATTATGATCATGGCCATGCGTATTCATTATAAACTGAAAGAACCACGAAATATAGTTACCAATGTAGTTCTCTTTTTATTGTGCACCTTCGTAGTGTATGGTAGATTTATAGGGTGATGAGCATCACCGAGCCGGAACAAACTCAACATCAGAAAATTTAAGAAGCTTTTAATATCATATTATATCGAAAGTTGACCATTAAACGTTACGAGTTTAATATGGAGCCAGCCCGTGAAGGAAGAATCAAAACCAGTTGGTAAACTTAATGGATTGGCAGTTTAGGTTATGGTTAATAATGACGTAACACAGACGATCAGTATTATGGCAGATCATAAGACAAAAAATAGTGAATCTGTTCATATTTAACTTTCTTTATTCCAGACTTGATATAATAGTACTCGTATGAAGCGACCGTTCCGGCTCTCTCAAAGTTTCTTTACACAATCATTCTTACAAATCATACTGGCAGTATTGTGTATTGGCTTCGCGATCTACTTCTTGAGAAACGAGCACCTGGAGCCGTTGATGATCAAAAAGATTCTGCAACTGGCATCCATTAAATGGCTCGGCATCGGCTTGATCGTAACCGTATTCTACTTATTACTTCAAGGTGCTCTTTATATTTTCTCTTTTAAAACAATAGGTTGCAACATTGGCATTAAGCCGAGCATCAACCTTTTCTTAAAGCGAAACTTTATCAGCACATTTTTACCCGCAGGCACATTTACCTCCCTCGCCTTCTTTGAAAATGAACTCGATGAGTACAAGCTCTCCAAAACACAAATTCGTTACGGATCATTTGTATTTGCATTTGCGTCGATGCTCTCCGTGTTCCTCGTCGCTATTCCAGCATTTGCTTTATTGCTCTTTAATAATCAGCTCCGGTCGATAGATCTTTACGGCCTCTTCATCTTAATTGGCGTGATCGTTCTGCTTTTGTTGACAGGTCTTGGTATTAAGAACAGACGCGGACCAATTTATCGTTGGATCGCGAAAGTAAATCCAACATTCATTAGCGATTTAAGCGAAGTTCAGAACCAGGTATTTAACAAGAAACAATTTATAAATGCTTGTCTCATCTCTTTACTTATAGAACTCACTGGCGTAGCGCACTTATACATTGCTATGATGGCATTGGGAACAGATCCTTCATGGGAGTCTTCCTTCATAGGCTACGTTGTGATGATTATTATCCTTAGCCTCTCACCTTTCCTGAAAGGACTCGGTGCGATTGAAGTCTCCATCACATACATTCTTCGTCTCTATTCAAAACCGACACTCACCGCAGCTGCTATAACATTACTCTTCCGGTTCTTCGAGTTCTGGATTCCATTCATACTTGGGGCCATTGTATTAATCTTTCGAAAAGGAAATCTTCTCTTACGAATTTTCCCGGCACTGTTCTTAATGTTGTTGGGTGCAGTCAATCTCGTGTCAGCGTTAACACCTGCTGATCCGGAAAGACTTCATCTGCTTACTGATTTTCTTCCGTTGTCAGTAATGGAGTTCTCTAACATAGCTGTGCTCTTGCTTGGTGTGATCATGATCATATCATCAGCCTTCTTATTAACCGGTGCTCGTAACGCATGGAAGTTAGCACTCATCATTAGTACGCTTTCGCTGATCGGTAACATCACTAAAGCCATTGACTACGAAGAAGCACTTGTTGCATTAACCACCATCAGCATTCTGATCTACACAAGAAAAGCCTACTTCGTAAAACACGACATTCAATTTCAACTCAAATCGATTCACAAAATCGTTATTGTAATCAGTGCCCTGGTTATCTATTCCGTCGCAGGGTTCTACTTATTGAATACCCGTCACTTGGGTTTCAACACCACGTGGTCGGCATCACTTCATTATGGATTAGAAACCATTTTGTTCCTTGATTATGATCTGAAGCCAATGACTAAAATGGCGTCATACTTTGTTCTGTCAATCCAGTTGGGTTCGGCAACAACAATTATGTACATCCTCTACATTCTTTTCAGACCTAATCGATTTGACCCAGAACCTGATCAGGAAATTGATGAAGCTAAATACCTGGTTGAGCGCTTTGGAAATTCAGCATTAGATTACTTCAAGATTTATCCGGATAAGCGTCTCTTCTTTAATGACGCTAAAGATGCATTTCTCTCCTACTCAGAGTCGAGACACTATGCTATGGTTCTTGAAAACCCTGTAGCTAAAGATGAACAGGCTTCAAGAAATCTTATTCAGAGTTTTGAAGACTACACACGCGAACGTGGCCTCCGTACTTTCTATTATCGTGTAGGTAAAGATGATCTTGAATTCTATCATTCACTAAATAAAAAATCTATCCTGCTAGGGCAAGATGCTATTCTGGATTTAGAAACATTTAACCTAAATGGAAACGATAAAAAATCTATCAGACATTCCATTAAAAAAGTAGAGCAAGCAGGATTAAGATTTAATGGCTATCATGAACCGCTTAGAGCCGGATTAGTACAAAGTCTCAAAGCTGTATCAGACGAATGGCTGCAAATACCTGGTCATAGTGAAGCAGGATTTTCGCAAGGCGTTTTTATCGCCTCTAAAATAAAAGAGTGCACGGTCTTAACGGTAGAAGATAAAGAAGAAAAAATATTCGCCTTCGTCAACATCATACCCAGTTACACCAAGGGCGAAGCCACGTACGACTTAATTCGTCATAGCAAAGATGCTCCCAATGGAACATTAGATTACCTGATGATTAAAATGATTGAATACTTCAGGGATAATGAATTTAAAACATTAAACCTGGGTATGGCGCCATTAGCCGGAGCAGAAGAAAAAACTTCCTTAAACGAACAGGTGATCAGAATTTATAGAGATTACTTTAAACAAGCCGCCAGGTTTAAAGGTCTATACGAATACAAAAACAAATTCGGTCCCCGTTGGGAAAATCGATATCTCATTTACGATCAACTCTACGACCTCGTACGACTGCCCAGAGTACTAGACGATGTTTCCAAGAAGATTGTAGAAGATTAACGCATATCGCTTTCTTAAAATGTAATCATAAAACCTGTACGCAATGTAGACCCTCGTGGATTTACATCCAGCCTGTTAAAAGACATGTGATACGACTTAAACCCACAGTTAAGAATGTACTTTACATGCGTTGATAGTTTGACGCTCACGCCACCGCCACCATAGATATAATAACCCGTTTCAAAAACATGATGAGGATTCCAAAGATGGAGCTGACTTTCCTTTTTATAATTTACAAAAGATATGCCTTGAGAAAGTTCAAGATATGGAGTAACTCTTGAATCCTTGGTTAAATTATAACGTGCATCAATAAAAACAGGCAGGAAATATAAATTGTATAAATCCCAATAATTGTCATTATGATAGTGTGAATAACTAAGTTCAGCACCAACACCAAGAAAGAGTTTAGGTGACACAGATCGGCCCGCAACAAAATCACCACCTCTGAAGATAGTGCCGTGTGTGGTTTCCAGAATTTGAAATTCAGTGATTACAGAATAAGACTTCTCTCCGGCTGAAAGATCTTGTGCCGTTAAAAAAGAAGAAACAAATAATAGGAATAAACAGAAAAAAATTCGGATGTTCATATCGAAATTAAATTAGCGAGTTGCGTGAATAAAACTTAAAAGGAAAAAATAATCTAAATGAGTTATCATAATATTTATCATCGTTCAGGAGTAACACGGTTGAAGCAGCTTAAGTACAGTCTTTCATTCTTTATAAGTTTATTATTTAGTACAGGGTACGCCCAACAATATCCAGCTGATAAATTACCTGTTCATACATTTGAAGTTAAGGGCAGCACAAAGCCCATGATACTTTATATTACCGGCGATGGAGGATGGAATACCTTTAGCCAGAACCTTACACAAGAGTTTACAAAACAACAGTACAGTGTAATTGCTCTCGATGCCCGCGAGTATTTCTGGGATGAACGCACGCCTGATGAATTTAGTACAGCCATAGAAGAACTTCTTGATTACTATAGTACAAAATGGAAGAAAAATGATTTTACAATAGTTGGGTATTCCTTCGGGGCAGACGTTGGCGCCTTTCTCCTGAATAGATTGAAACCAGCGACATTAAAAAAACTTAAGCCTTCAGTACTTCTTTCGCCCTCAGCCTCTACTGACTTTGTTGTTCGCGTGAGTGAGTTACTTGGTTTTGCCAACGCCGATAGAAAATATAAAGTCTTACCAGAACTTACAAAAAGTAAAGTTGCCGTGCTCTGTGTTTTTGGCGAAGATGAAGAGACTAATCTGAAAGACAGCATAACTGAAACCACACTTTTAAAAATAAAAACAGTAAGCGGCTCTCACCGCTTTAACAATGATATGAATCTGCTCAGCATGCTAATCACTCAAGCCATTGAGCAGAAGGAAACAAAATCTCCATAGGGTAAAGCTTCATTATAATTGAAACCTAAATGTTAAAAAGCTTCGGCTACAGTTAAATAAAATCCATGTGAGTGTCTCGCAACACCATAATCAATTCTGAGATTAAGTTTTTCCTGGGGCTTTAAAGCAAATCGCAAACCGCCGCCAGCTGCACCTTTAAGCTGAGGTGCAGAGAATTCATTCAGCGTACGTGCTACCTGGCCTAACCCTGCAAAACCAACTACTCCAAAGTTTTTCTTTATGGGCACTCTGTATTCAATTTGAGTTGCTGCTAAATTATTATCTCTGAATCGTCCGCTGTAATAGCCACGCATAATCATGCTGCCACCCATTGAAGCCAAACTCAAAATCGGAATAGTACCTTTATTCAGATTTGCATAAAACTGAAAGGCAAGAACCTTTCCATACGTGCCAGCTACATATTTTCGGAAATCAAAAACATAATTAGAATAATCATAATCACGGCGACGATTCTCAAAATCGGTAGCAGCAAATTCAAAGAACTCTCCCTTTGATGGACTAAACGCATTGTCCCTGCTATCCCACGTCATGAGAATGCCAGCGCCGGGAATCACACCGCCTTGCAACCCGACAACTTTATGATAATCGTAAAAATCATTTTTGTTGTAATAGAAATTATAAACATGCTGATACTCCAATGAAATGCCAACATATAGTTTACTGTAAACTCTTTTTAGCAATTGAGGAAAAACATAAAATTGTTTGTATGCAAAAGGAATTGGTTTTCGTCGATCAGTATGATTGCCAAGCCCCCAGAATTTATCAGGAAAATAAGTATACGATGAATGAAGACGGAATATAAGATCTTCCCTCGGAAAATATACAGTACTCTCTAACCCAAGGATAGATTGCTTTCGGGTAGTATACAATCCCAACGCCTGAACACTAGATGTTCTGGTTTGAGAATCTGAGCTGCGAAGTTTGAACGTAACCGATGATGCCGCTCCAAAACCCCACTTCGTTTCCGGGCTTCGAATAACAGCAGGCAGGAAAACAATTCCGCTGTCTTTGTGTTTCGTATTATTCATCAACGTACTATCTGCACTTGCCAACATCGTTGATGTGATAGCATTACCTACTGGTTTTGTATTTATGTATGGCAATCCTAAAAAAGATGAAACAGTAGCGGCAATCTGATTTTGAAATAACTGGTTCACTGTTGTAATCTCGCCTGTGGATTGAGTGTCAGGCCCAAGCACTGCAAGCCAGATCTGATCTGATCCAATTACCTGGCGCCCATGAGTTGTCCAGGAGTGTCGTCCACTCCTGCCCCTTCCATGATCAGTAGTAATGATTAATGTAGTTTGATCTTTATAATCAGTTTGAGATTGAATCCAATCCCAAAGCATTTTTAATCTGAAGTCAGTTGCGTTTGCTGCTTTAAGGTATTCATCGTATTGACCATTATGAGCATACCTATCAGTCTCTTCAAAACTGATATACATAACATCAGGTTTTCGTTTCTGTATGTACTCAAGCGCATAATAAAATGTAAAGAAATCATTACGCACTCTATGAGAATCTGGCGAGTAGCCCTGCCATGAGTTTAACATTGATTCAGTAAGAGTAGAATCTATATCATGAACAGGTTCATGTCCGGCATTTACATAAAAAGTACCTGGATTATGACTGGCAATATGTGATACGGTTTCCCAGGTTGAAAAGACAGCTACCTTATTCGTAAACTCTGTCTGTTGATTAATAAAGTCCAATACTGTTTGATTGGGATTCTGAATATTATCATTAGAGTTTACTGCATGGTCTACAAAACCAACAAGCATCTCACTATAACCAGGGCATGAAAACCAATATGGATTAGTACAGTTTACATTATTATGATAGGCACGATTTCCATAGAGCTGTCCCTGACTACCAATAACATTCCAGAAGAAAGGTAAAAGCTTTTGTCGGCGCTCTGTTTCGCTGCTTCCCCAAAAGTTATTTATTACATGTTGATCTTGCACATAACGCTTGTTAAAGAGAATAGAAGAATCAGCACCTTGAAATAATTCCTGCCAACGAAATCCGTCTAAAGTTACGAGTATAATCTTCTTTGTCTTGAGTTGAGCAAATCCGTTAAGCTGAGAAAGCAACAGTAAAAGAATAATTGCTCGGCTTACCTTTTTCATATTACAAGACAATTGAATTTATCGTAAATGTCTGTGTTCTATAAGATCATGGTGTTAATAAAGAATTAAACTTTTAGTAAGAAAACACTTTAAGAAATATGCTTATCCTATATTAAGAAATCCGTTTGTAAATGACTATCCGTTTGAGTCGTATTAATAATATTTTAATGTGATCACCTCCGATGTGTTGTCTGCCCTACAGGTATCATCACATACATTCCCAATGATCGTTGGCCGTAAGTAGGTGTCATCATCACACCTGAAAGTTTCTTATGCTTCTTCCCCCATTTATTTTGATGCGTGAGATAAGCAAGATTAGTTGCCAGAATTCCAATGCCTGCACCAGCCAATACATCAGACACCCAATGTCTATTATTCAACACGCGTAAAACTCCTACCGCTGTAGCCGTTCCATAAGCCATGACACTATACCACGGATGATCCTTCCCATATTCTTTATGAAGGAAAGTTGCTGCAGCAAATGCCTGTGCGGTATGACCTGACGGAAATGATGTCGGCGCTCCCGTATCTGGTCTGGGAACAGCAGTAAATTTCTTTAGCGGAAATACCATAGCTGTCATAAGTATCTCTGACTTGACTAACAGCGCAGTTTGGTTAGCTAAATCATGTTCACCTTTTATACCTGCAGCATTCAAGCCATACACAGCAGCGATAGGTGCGTATTGAAGATAGTTGTCAACATGTGTATGAAAACCAGATGCCCACTCATTACGGCGCTTGTGTACTTCATACTTATCTATAAATTCATTATCGGTTGTAGTTAGTAAGCCAGCTGAAATTAACACAACAGGGGCTGCCACAACTTTCGTCCAGGATGTTTTATGCTTTTTTGAGTTAACACTATCGTTTGGTAATGCTACTTGAGAAAATGCATTGACGATAGTTGTAAAAAGGACAATAAATGAAATGCCACCTCTGATGATTGACTTGCTGTTCATACTATAATTTATACTTGCTAAAAAAAAAGCGGGTCACCATTAATGACCCGCTAAACTACTAACCCTACTAATCCTTGTCTTTTCCTTTTTCTTTCTTCTCTGTTTTCTTCAATACTTTTCCACCAGTTGAAATCTGGACTTCATAATTCAATTCACCCTTCTCCAATTCAACTTCATAGAACATTCCCTTATCTGATGTTTCAGCTTTTTCTGATTCTTCTATTTTGTACCCCGCAAACTCTTTGGTGATCGTTGATTTAACAGCAGAGGGAAGTTGCGAACTCTTAATTTCTGTTTCAGTAACTAACCACTTACCTGCCTGATCAAAATTTGCAGATTGCTCGGTTTCATCAACCTCAAATTCAGCTTCAAATTCTGTTGCATTCTCTTTAGACCATTTAACTTCTTTGGCTTTCGGGAAGAGCTTGGTAAACGATTCTTTCACGGCCTTAGGCACTTCATTCTCCTTTAGCTTTTGAGCTTGAGTAAGACCTACGATAAGGCATAGCACACATAAAAACATGATCCTTTTCATTTTTTTTGAATTTAAATTTTCACTTACATAAAACCTGTAGCCGCAACATTACTTACCGCAGCCACTACGCCAACTTATTGCATTTGGTTGGTCAGGAAATTTTTATTTTCTGAATCACCAATAAACAAAGGAGCAAAATGATTCTAAAGAAATTTGGAATTTTTGAGTGCTGCTGAATTTATCACTCATATATAGAGTGATAATTAAATCACTCTATATGCGTTCGATTTGTTGTTCTTCACTTTACTTAAAAAAAAATTAAAAACATTTCGCGCATCAGAAATAAGAGTATCATTGCTTTTTTAAAACAACAATAAAATATTTAAAATTTTATTAAGACCAGAAAATAAACAAAAAGCTCAACCAACGATTTGAAAAACATTTGCGTACTGCTAGTGCAGCTGAATAAAAAAATTCAGCTAAAACTAAAATGAAAGTATCATTGATTATCAGTACCTATAATCAACCAGAGTGGCTACGGAAAGTATTAATAGGATACAGCGTTCAAGACTATAAAGATTTTGAAATAATTATAGCCGATGACGGATCGACAGCAGAAACTGAACTTGTTTTAAATGAGCTTAGCAAAACAAGATTCACAAAACCGTTGCATCATGTTTGGCATAAACATAATGGATTTAATAAAAATGTAATTCTTAATAAGGCAATAGCATCTGCCCAAGGTGATTATCTGATTTTTACCGATGGTGATTGTATTCCCAGACGTGATTTCATATCAGCACATGTAAAGGAAGCTGAGAGTGGATATTTTCTATCCGCCGGAACGGTACGACTTCCATTGGATGTAAGTGAGAAAATTGATGAAGATGATATTGTAACGGGCAGAGCATTTAACATTCAATGGCTATTACAAAATGGATTTTCAAATAGAGTTATTAAAAATTTAAAACTAACAGCTAAAGGCAGATGGGTTTCTGTACTGAACGCAATAACACCAGCAAAGGCCACCTGGAATGGTTCGAATACTTCAGGATGGAAAGATGATATCCTTTCTGTAAATGGATATGATGAGAGAATGAAATATGGTGGCGAAGATAGAGAATTAGGTGAGCGATTAAAAAACAAAGGCATTCGTTCCAAACAAATACGATACAGTGCCATTTGTCTTCATCTAGATCATAAACGCGACTATGTTAATAATGAAGCTTTACGAAATAATCTGCAAATAAGGAAAGAAACAAAAATTCAAAAGGCAAAGTGGACTAACTATGGAATTAACGAAGCAAAAGACAACATCAATATTTTCAGCAATGTTAGTTAGTCATAAAATCCACGAATAACCCTATAACCGAAACACCAAACCATCATTTAAATAATAAAGACCTACCAAATTGAGATGACCAGTTCAGGACAATTCTATAATAAGCTATCGATTAATTACCCTGATACCTCAGAGGTTCAAGAAAGTACTTTGTATCAAAATAAATATTTTAAGTCAGATCGTTACGTATTAATGATTTGGTTGATTTTACCTATAATCAACTGGTCGATAGATTTCTTCAAGGATAGATATAACAACTATAAGATATTCAAGTATGTATTCTGGCACCTGATCGATCAATCTAATCTTTATCTCCGCTATCCACTTCATCATACAGATGTTAATCACTACGGTCCATTGTTTAGCATAATCATAGCGCCCTTTGCAATAACACCAGATATTATTGGTTGCGTTTTATGGGGAATCTTCAATGTGCTTATGGTTTACTATGCCATGGTGCGTTTGAAGTTAAAACTGGAATACAAAGTTTTACTTATGACACTGATTACCATTGAACTTGGTAATGCCGTATGGTCAAATCAGTTTAATCCTTCTGTGCTTGCCATGATCTTACTAAGTTTTATGTGCGTTGAAGAGAAGAAAGATTTCTACGCTGGGTTCTGGATCATGCTCGGCACTTTTGTAAAACTATATGGCATTGTAGGACTGGTCTTCTTTCTTTTTTCGAAGAACAAGTGGAAGTTTATCATGGGGTGTGCAGCGTGGAGTGTACTATTTTTTATCCTGCCTATGGCTATTTCATCTCCCGAGTTTGTTGTTCAATGCTATGTTGATTGGTTCAACGCTCTGGTCGAAAAGAATAGCTCCAACGTAATGCTTACAACAGGTCAGGATATTTCCCTTATGGGATTTGTTCGTCGCATGTTGGGAGATGCAACCATATCTAACAATCTCTTTTATGCTTTTGGAATTCCGATGGTGCTAGCGCCGCTAATACGCTTTGGCCAATACAAAGCTAAAAATTTTAGAGTGCTGATGCTTTCATCTCTTCTTATGTTCATTGTACTCTTTAGCTCCAGTTCAGAACACTCTACCTATATAATTTGTATTACAGGAGTTTTTCTATGGATGATTACGCAAGAAGAAATTTTCAGCAGGCGCAATATAATGTTGCTGGTGTTTCTATTGGTATGGACCGGACTTTCTCCTACAGATTTATTTACGGTGCATGTGAGAAAATTCTGTCTGAACTATGCCTTGAAAGCAGTGCCGTGTATCGTTGTTTGGATCCTGCTGTTAAAAGATCTTCTAATGAAAGACTTTAACAAGACACAACCTCTGCGATTTCTTAATCAGGAAATTCTCTTGGATGAAAATCCGGTAACTGTAAATAAAATTATAGCCAATGGTTAGCCACATATATTTTTCTAAGGAACCAACCCTTGTCAATTTGCTTGCGTACTTAAAATACTATCACAACCAAACTACCACCTCTAAACATTGCAATTAAAAGACGACGACAAAGCCATTCAGTTAATACTTAAGAGCTGTACTAAAGGAGATCGCAGAGCACAAGATCAACTTTATACACAATTCTACAGGTATGCTTTGGGTATCTGCATGCGCTATTGTAGGTCAGAAGAAGAGGCAGTGGAGATAGTTAATGACGGGTTTTGTAAAATAATGCTCAATGCTGACAAGTTCAATCCTGGTCTATCCTTCAAAGGGTGGTTCCGCAAAATCATGATCAACGCATGCATTGATAACTTTAGAAGAAACGAGAAGCACTACAATCATGTAGATATCTCTCATATGAAAATTGAGCAGCTTACTCCTGACGTTTTAAGTAACTTATCTGAGGAAGTTATAATCAAGGCAATCCAACAACTTCCACCCTCCTATCAAATCGTTTTTAATTTGCATGTAATAGAAGGTTATCAACACGATGAGATTGCGCAGAAATTAAATATTAGTATTGGTACGTCTAAATCTAATTTAAACATTGCCAGAACTAAATTAAAAAAAGCATTGAGTTTAGAGTTTGAAAAAAGAGCTGAAAATGGATGACAACAAATTTGACGATTTACTAAAAAGTAAATTTGAGGACTATGAATACTCCTCTGCTAATGCTCCTGATGTAGCTGGTTTTCATGAGCGACTTGTTCAGTATCCAACCGTGTCATGGTATTCTAAATATCGTACTGAACTTTTCGTCACAACATCTTTTATTTTTTTTACACTATTAAATTCACTTATCTTCTGGTCTACACTAGCTACAAAAGAAGAGACCCGAATGAGCTTAGAGAAAAATTTTAAACTTCACATTGCTGATACAATAGCTCAGGTAATAAATCAATTAAAATCTCAACAATTACAGCAACAGCAAACTCAAATTGCTATTCTGAACTCTTCGGACCACAGTAATATATTCAAAAGAGAAAGAGATCATCGTGATATGGGGAGCATTGTTGAAACAGGCCAACCAAGAACCATCGACAGCAGTCTGTTTTATTTAGGTGTGGCGTCTTCCATTCCAAAGTATTTTTATGACAAATTAACTGATGCCGGTGTTCTAGAAATTAAAAGCGGTGGTGCTTATCTCAATATTTCAGACAGGGTTAAATTGATAAGAAACACAACTTATGCTTTAGCTCCACCAAACCAAGATCTGCTTTTCCAATCGCATGATTCATTGATTACTCCGAAAGCTGAAACAACCAAAACAGGTAGCATTGCAAAGGTATCTAACACAATATCTTCAAAGCTTATTAACCGCATAGCAGATACTAAATATAAATCAGGGATCGGAATTAATTTTTCTCCACATATGGATTTTGCCAATGTAGCTTTTAGTGAAGGGTCTGGTGACGTCATGCGACGCTTAGGTGTAACAGTTGATTGGATTGTAGCACCACATTGGAGTATTGAAACATCTGTTGATCATTTCACTACCAAGGTTACACTTCATGAAGATTTTCAAAAATACAATTTACCAAAATTAAATCCAGTAGAAGATGGTCTGCAAAGCGTACAGATAAGAGCAAAGACAGTTTCATTTCCGGTAGCCTTAAAATACAGATGGTGGTTAACATCGAAAAACCAGCTTATCTTTAGAATGGGTTATACACCTTACATTTCTTTCCATAACGAATATCGATATACTTCTCCATATCCTGGTCAGCGTGCAGACTCAGATGTAACCATCAATACTGTTGAGGATTTCAACAAGGTTCGATTTTACGGCGGAACTACAACAGCAATGGCCGGCATAAGTAAGCTTATGAACAAAAAAAATCAACTTGAATTTTCACTCTTTTACGAAAGAAGCGTCAAAGGAATGGGACAGGAAAAGTTGAACATGCAATTAATAGGGCTTCGAACTGCATTTCTGTTTAATCTAAATAAGTAGGTAGAACTGCTATGCAAAAAGTAAGTATTATTATTCCTGTTCATAACGAAGAGGGAAATATTTTCCCGATGATTCAAACATTGATCAGAATTTTTGACAGCCTTCCCTACTCCCATGAAATTATCTTTGTAAATGATGGAAGTACTGACAACACAGCGGAAGTGCTGAAGTCGGCAAGTTTAGAATATAACATTTTTTACATTGAGCTTTCACGCAACTTTGGTCATCAAAATGCATTGAAAGCCGGACTTGATCATGTAAACGGAGAGTGCACAATTTCATTAGATGGAGATTTTCAACATCCTCCATCACTGATTCCTAAACTTCTGCAAAAATGGGAAGAAGGTTATGAAATTGTCTATACAAAGAGACGTGATTTCAAAGACACTCCTCGCTTTAAACGTTTTACCTCGCGTTTGTTTTATAAAATTATTAATAAGCTATCCGACATAAAGATTGAAGAAGGATCAGCTGACTTTCGATTAATGGACAGCAAGGTAATTCAGGCAATGAAAGAGATGCCTGAGAACGATCTCTTCATTCGTGGTCTTGTTAAGTGGATTGGATTTAAGCAGTATGGAATTGAGTACAATCCTGATCAGCGATTTTCAGGAAAAAGTAAGTACACCATTACACGAATGATCAAATTTGCTGTTCAGGGAATAAGTGCATTTAGCATCAGGCCTCTGTATGCAGCTATCTTTATCGGATTATTTTTTTCAGTGTTATCACTTTTTGCATTTATCCCTTATGTAATTATCAGTCTGATGAATGAAACTGCAGTAAGTGGGTGGGCATCTATCATTACAACTATTGTTTTCTTCGGAGGTCTTAATCTTACTACACTAGGTGTAATCGGAATTTACGTTGGAAAAGTATTCATGCAGTCCAAATCTCGCCCCAATTATTTTGTAAGAGAAACTAATATCATTAAGTATGATACTGCTAAGTTTTGATATAGAAGAATTTGATATGCCTCTGGAATATGGGCATTCACTTTCTTTCGATGATCAGCTTCATATTTCTGCGACGGGTACAATTTCAGTACTTAACTTACTAAAGAAGCATAATGTTAAGGCTACATTTTTTTGTACTGCTAATTTTGCATTGAATAGAAAAGATATTCTCAAACTAATAATAGATGATGGTCATGAAATAGCATCTCACGGTTATTATCATAGTGATTTTAAACCAGAGCATCTGGCGTCTTCCAAAGAAATACTGGAAGAATTAACCAATCAAAAAGTTAGTGGCTATCGGATGGCACGCATGATGTCATTTGATGAAAGCCTTTTGAGTAAATCAGGTTACACTTATAATTCTTCTTTAAATCCTACTTACTTACCAGGCCGTTATAATAATTTCTCAAAACCTCGTACGCATTTTCAACAGCATAATATTACGCAGCTTCCGGCATCTGTTACACCTCTTATTCGGTTACCGTTATTCTGGCTTTCATTTCATAATCTGCCGCAATGGTTCTATAAAAAGTGTTGTCAATGGACGTTAACTTCGGATGGTTATCTCAATATCTATTTTCATCCATGGGAATTCACAGACCTCAGCAAGATGATTTTTTTTCCAGCCTATGTTCGAAGAAATAGCGGAATTAAAATGATTAAGCGGATGGATAGTTTTATCTCCTGGGCAAAAGAGAAAGATCTAGAATTTGTAAGAAGTTGTGATTTTGTTAACGTCATAAAGTAGTGACATAACATTCCACCAGATATCACGCTGGTTACAGCAAAATCGACTAATAGAATTACTTCTTCACATTCCCCATGACAATTTAAAATGCAAAAACTGATGACGGCAGCGTTCCAATTGATAATGCCTGAGTACTTGAGCAATAGGTACGGTGCAGGGGCTTTAAAATTCTAAAATATAAAACAGAGATGATATTCTTCCCTTATCTGGAGAATACTACTTGTAATTGGCTATGTATTTATACTTAGATACTTCTGAAGTGATTATGTAGGGGGATTTTCAAATGTCCTTTTTTACTTTCTTTATGTTTTGAATAATTGTATGATTAAGGAATTTAATCTTCTTGAGACGTCTAACGCCCATATCCAGCTTCTGGAGAAGGAAGATGAATTCAAAAACAGATTAAGATTAAGTCTGGATGTGCAATTACCTAATCGGTTATTGGGTGATGAATTGGGCTTATACAATTCCATTTCACAAATATGTTCGTTCTTATCACAATACGTTGTGAATAGAATTGATATCGAAATACAAAAGACTGAACAATACAAGCGAAGTATTGGTATTATCATCAAAGTGAAAGGTGCATGCTCGCATCAAACCAAGAAGGAAGCTCTTCAGGTTATATCAAAAGACATAGACTGGCTTAGCAACATGCCTTACAAAACTTCTTTCTGGGTTCTGTCTGATTATTTGCAGTTTTCATTTAAAATAACCTTTCAGTGTCTGGATGAAGAAAATAGACACATCTCTAATTCATTTCTTAACAGCAAAATTCTCTTAGCAGAAGGTAACAAGATGAACGCTTTGGTTCTCATTTCATATCTGGAAGAATGGGGATGCTATGTAACCCAGGTAAACACTGGTTTAGAAGCTGTTGCTGCCGCCGCCGTAAATAAATTCGATTTAGTACTCTTGGATCTTTACATGCCTGAAATGAAAGGCCACCCCGTACTTCAAAGCATTAGATCGCTAAATCCTCAAACTCCGATTACTGTACTTGCTCCATTCTCATTGGAAAGTATTACGAGTGATCCCCTCTTCTCTGACGCTAATGATTTACTTCTGAAGCCTATCAACAAAACACAACTATTTAGTCTGCTTGCCAAGTACTTATGAAAGATTTGGTACTGATTCAATTTAAAATTGAATCTTCTGCTCAACAACTTTCTTAATAAGCTCCGTTGTATTTTTAAGATTAAATTTATTGAGCACATTAGCTCTATGCGTCTCTACTGTACGTGGACTTACATCAAGTTTATCAGCAATTTCTTTACTTGAAAATCCTTCCATTAAATAAGAAACAACTTCTTTCTCCTTATTAGTAAGAAATGGAATACCGTTCTTCGGACGACTGTAAACACTATTAATAAGCAAACTGGAAATTTCAAGTGAAAAGAATTTTTCACCCTTCAAAACTTTATGAACACCTTTTATAAGTTCGTCTGGATCAACATTTTTGTGGATATAGCCATCTACCTCAGCCTCAAGTGCATTAATGACATAAAACTCTTCTTTATGCGAGCTGAGAATAATCACTTTTATGTTTTGATTAATGTTCTTGATGTACTTTGCAACATCTAACCCGCTTTCTTCTTCTAAGGAGATATCTACAAATATAACGTCTGCAGCTAACGTAGGTAAAAGTGGTTTCAGTAACGAGAAGTCTCTGTACTCACCAACGATTTCAAAACTCTCATCCATTTTCAGAATGCCAACCATCCCGATCCGAAATAAGATGTGGTCATCTAGTAATACTATTCTTGCCATAATCTTTAAAGTTTCTTAATAAATTAAATTTATCAACTTTAGTTTATTTGCAAAAAGCTTAAAAGAATCTGACAGCACCTGTTAACAAGATCTTAATTCAGAAATTCAGACAAACAAACTGAATTGCAAAAGTAGTAATCATCATCAATAGCCCTCGGTCTGTTAAGGATACATTTTGTCCACTTTGGTGTACATTTTTGTATACAGGCTAACATCTGTCTACCTCCTTGTCCATCCATGTTGAGTTGTATACCGCTTTGTCTTAAACTAAATCGTGTTATTCCTTCTTAATCGAGTCAACTTGCATCGCCAATAAAGAATTTCCCAGTAAACTACCCCTAAGTCTGATTCAGGAAATTAGTTATTGAAAGCACTCCCCTGCTTATCAAGGCAACGAATTAGCAATCATGAATAGACAGAAGAGATTAAGAGATGTTGTTTCGCCTATTGTTAGAATAGCAGCTGTTGCTTTTGTAACAATCTTGCAATTCTTCCTGCTAAGTCAGTCGGCAGTTGGCCAATCTTCACTGGAAAAAATCAAATTTGAAAGAATTGATACCCGCGAAGGCTTATCCAATTCCACCGTTACCTGTATTCTTCAAGATTCTAAAGAGTTTCTTTGGATAGGAACAACGGATGGGCTTAATAAATACGATGGATATAATTTCATTGTTTATCGTCGACATGCAGGTGATTCAACCGGGCTTATAAACAATAACATCTGTGCTATCTACGAAGATAGTCAACAAAAACTCTGGGTCTCAACTCATAACGGTGGATTTTATTACTATGATCCTCTAAAGGATCGTCTTGTTATTGTTCCTGAATTGTCGGAGGAAGGTGAGATAACAGCAATAGCTGAAGACGACAATAAAACACTTTGGGCGATGGGGGTTTTAAATCAGAAAGCCTTTTTTGCCAATTTCAATCGAATGTCAAATAAATGGGAACATCATTATCATAACTCACTTCCTCCCAAAGGTGTAGTTACCGGAATTGTTCACGATTCAGGAGATGAGTATTGGCTAACCGTTAGGCAGGCAGGTCTCTTCAAATGGAATAGAAAGACCAATGCCCTGAAAAAAATAACTGAAGAAGGTCTGGACCACTGCCTGCAACAAATTATCCGAGACAATAACGGTAACCTATGGCTCGCTTTACGTAACGGCTTAGCTAAATTTAATCCAAGAGCAAACACTTTTAAATATTTCCGAGCAGACCCAAAGCATCCTGAAAATTCTATCCCTGTCAATGTAATTCATCGTCTTTGTCTTGATGACTTGTATCTGTGGGTAGGCACAGAGAACGGTGGACTCTGTAGAATTGATATAAGAACTGAAGCTATTTCACTATTTGCATTTGATAAATATGATCAGCATTCCATTAGCGATAACTCAATTTGCGCTATTCACAAAGATCGTCAAAATCGGATATGGATTGGTACATATTCCAAAGGCATTTGTGTGTATGATAAGATGAAGGACAAGTTTCAGGAACTAAACTTACCTCTTAACAACGATGTTGTTAACGCAATCTGGATAGATAAAAAGGAAAGACTTTGGGTTGGTACTGAAGGTGGGTTAGCGATGCTTCATAAAAACAAGATTCAACAATATACACATCAGCAGAATGATAAAGAATCAATTCCTAATAATCCAATTTTAAGTATTTTCGAAGATAGTAAAAACAGGATATGGTTTGGCACCTGGGATGGAGGTCTGAGTCAATACAATGAAAAGCATAATAATTTCACAAACTACATTCCAGATACAAACAATCCTCACAGTCTTTCAAATCCTAATGTATTTAGTATAAAAGAAGAATCTGCATCACATCATATTCTAGCCAGCACCTACAACGGGTTGAATGTACTCGTTGATGAACGACATGGAAAATTCGAAAAACATCTGGATGATGAGCAAAGCGCTAACAATTATCTCCAAACTATATACGAAGATCATACCGGAACCCTATGGCTTGGTTCAATTGCTATTTTAAACCAATACAATTTAAAAGATCAGACAAGAGTAAAATACTTTTTTAACAAAAGAACAGGATCTGGTGTAGCAATAAATTGTATAACAGAGGATGAAGATGGGAATCTATGGGTCGGCTCCGACAAAGGGTTACACCGGATAAAAAATAAAACCGTGGTCGAAACCCTAACAATGACAGATGGGTTGCCTACAGATATTATAAACGGAATTCTAATCGATCACAAAAAAAATCTTTGGCTTGGCACAACAGCTGGAATTTCGAAATTCAATCCGCGCACAAAAACATTTAAAAACTATGATATTAATGACGGATTGATAAGCAACAAATTCAACCCGAATGCGTGCTTTAAAAGAAAAGATGGCATGCTTTTCTTTGGAGGTACAGGAATAAATGCATTCTACCCGGATAGTATCAAAGAGAACACACATCCTCCCAGGGTTTTTCTAACAGGATTAAAAATATTCAATAAAGCTATTAACATTGGAGGTGCCGACAGCATACTTCATGAGCACATTTCAGAAGTAAAAGAAATTAGACTCGAGCCTGAGTTTAATTTTTTTACACTTGAATATGTTGCTATAAATTTTACTAATAGCAATAAGAA